>CACZRQ010000221.1 GCA_902783615.1 uncultured Bacteroidales bacterium
TCCATCTCCTCTACACCACCCGACTTCTTGATCCAGCGCAGGTTCTCGAGCGCAGAATAGATAGGCACCACAGGAGGAGTATTGAACATAGAGCCCTTAGCCACATGCGTACGATAATCCAGCATCGTTGGAATGTAACGGCTCACCTTACCCAGCTCGTCGTCCTTCACAATCACCAGTGTTACACCAGCCATAGCGAGGTTCTTCTGTGCACCAGCATAGATGCACTTGTACTTCTTCACGTCGATTGGACGGCTGAAGATATCCGACGACATATCGGCAATCATAGGCACAGGCACATCCAGATCCTTGCGGATTTCAGTACCATAGATGGTGTTGTTGGTTGTGATGTGCAGATAATCCACATCGGCTGGACATGTCCAATCCTTTGGGATGTAAGTGAAGTTCTTGTCGGCAGACGAAGCCACCTCAACCACCTCACCAAATGCCTTAGCCTCCTTCAACGCTTTCTTTGCCCACACACCCGTATTCAGGTAAGCGGCCTTCTTTTCCAGGAAGTTATAAGGAACCATGCAGAACTCCAGACTGGCACCACCACCGAGGAATATCACGGAATATCCCTCTGGAATGTCGAGAATCTCTTTAATCAACGCAACGGCTTCGTCAACCACTGGTTGGAAATCTTTCGCACGATGGCTGATTTCCATCAAAGATAGACCAGAGCCATTGAAATCAAGAATCTGTTTGGCAGTAGCCTCGATCACCTCACGCGGAAGGATGGATGGTCCTGCATTGAAATTATACTTCTTCATAAGCATTTTGTTTATAAAATTAAACAATATCGTATTCAAATTTCATTTTTAGAGCAGCAAAGTTAGCAATTTATTTCTTTATGACCAAAAAACACGAGCATTTTTACTTCGCTTCTTCAATAATGGTGCGCATGCCCTTGATCTTCTCACCTGCCACAAGTTTCAGTAACTGATTGACTTTAGCACGTTTCACTGCAACAAAGGCATAATGATCCTTCACATCCACCTGCCCCACATCATCGCGGTCAAGTCGGCCTTTTTTGTAAAAGAACCCCACCACATCCACTTTGTTGAGCTTGTCTTTCTTTCCCCTACCAATGTAAATGGTACTCCACTCCTGCTTGGGAGGTTTGGGAGTATCTTCAGGCAACTCGAATGCTGGTGTCTCTGCATCCACATAGTCGGGCAAGTGTTCCTCGGGACCCAAAATCATGTAGGCCTGTCCAGTAGCATCCCAGCGGGCAGTACGTCCGTTTCTGTGGGTAAACGCCTCCTCATTCACGGGCAGATGGTAATGAATCACATTGTCGATGCCTGGAATATCCAAGCCTCGCGAAGCCAGATCAGTTGACACCAACACAGGACAGGTTCCATTGCGGAATTTATACAGTGAACGTTCGCGATCGTCCTGCTCCATCCCCCCATGAAACATGTCGCAGGGGAAACGCTTGGCTTGCAGATAGCCCGTCACTCGCTCCACACTCTCTCGATAGTTCACAAACACCAGCGACGTTTGACTACCCAATTGGCAAAGCAGTCGGTACAATGTTTCCAGCTTATCTTTCTGAGGAGATGCCACCGTTTGCAGGAACAGACGGGGTGAGCCATTCTCAGAGCCAGCAAAATCCAGCTTGATGACTCTGTTCTTCAACAGCTTTCCATCTTCAGCCGTCACCACCCCCGTGAACTGTGGAATCTCTTCAGCATCAGTAGCCGAGAGCAACACCCTTTTCTTCAAGGCAGGCAACTGTCCGATTACCTCCGACATCTCTTCTTGGAAGCCAAACTCCAGACACTTGTCGAACTCGTCGATCACCAGTGTCTGCACCGTTTTGGCATTGAAGTTGCGTTTCTGCAAATGGTCGTTCATTCGACCAGGCGTTCCCACAATCACTTGTGGATGAATGCCATTCATGGTGCGATGCTCATCCATCGTGGGCCTACCTCCGTAGCAGCTCATCACACGCAAAGGGGTACCCATCTGCTTGAACACCGTTTCAATCTGCAAAGCTAGTTCGCGCGAAGGCACCAGCACCACCGCCTGCACATCGTCGCTCTGGGCATCGAGCCGTTGCACCAGCGGAAGGAGAAAAGCCAACGTCTTTCCGGAACCCGTAGGCGACAGCAGCACCAGGTTCTTGTCCACCCCATAAGCCTCCAGCGTAGCCAGCTGCATGGGGTTCAGCTCCTCAATCTTGAGGTTTTTCAGTATCTCGTTCAGTTCCATGAATCTTTACCTCATTTAGAGAGGGCAAAGATAAGGAAAAAAGAGAAGAAAAACAAAATATGTGAGGTTATTTTGAAAGAGTGAGTTGAAGAAGCTCCTCGAGATTGCCGTTGAAGACATCCAGATCCACTTGTTCCTTGATACCAGGAACAGTTCCTGCATCGGTGTGCTGCCAGAAGTCCCAGCGACCCTGATATTGCACAGAATCAACATAATAGTGGGCTATCCAATAGGGATAACGGTTGAAGATGGTATCGTTCAGGTACTTCTCCCTGAACTTATAACTGGCATAGAGGATGGGCTTCACGCCATAATACGCCTCCACCACATCGAGCCATGTTTTCACGTTTTGTGTGAATTGCTGTTGATCCTTGCGTTTAGGCGACACCTCCACATCCAATACAGGGGGCAGATCGCCAGGCTGCAGTTTCACCTGGTTGATAAAGAACTGAGCCTGCTTGCGTGCATCAGTCGTGGGGATGAAGTAATGATAAACCCCGCGCACAAAGCCGAAATCCTTGGCACTTTGGAAATTCTGCTGGAAAGTATCATCAATCAAGTCGCCCCCTTCAGTGGCTTTCAGGAACACGAAACGCAGCGGAAACTCAGGATCGTTCTGTGCTTGAGACAATGAGGACCAATCCACCTTTCCCTGATAATGGGAGATGTCGATGCCGTGCACCTGATAGGAACAGGGCAGACACACGCCATAGCCCTTGAATCCATAGCAAGGCTTCCAGCGAAAACTGTAGGGGTCGACAAACAGGAAATAGAAAGCCGCACCAACGACACATATCATGCCTATGGCGAGGAGGTTACGAAGCCAAGTGGGAGTTTCCTTCGACTTCTTCTTCCGTTTCCTCTTGGTGGGTTTCTTGGTAGGTTTACTCTTTGTCATTTTTAAAAAGAGACTTCCTGCACCATCATGCAGAAAGTCTCTTCAATTTCGCACTATATATTAATATGGTGTATTAAGCTTTTTCCAGCTGCAGCGTCTTGGTTGGCTGGTCGCAAACCTCAGATGGGCCAAAGTACTGGATAGGACCAGGATAAACGAATGCCGTTTCCTTAGCCCACTTAGCACGGTTGGCTACCAGTGTCTTGTAAGGAGCACCATTCAGGTCAACCAAAGCCTTGCGGATCACAGGCTTCATCTCACCGTTACGACGTTCCATGTTGAACATCATGGTGATTGGAATACCACCAGCGATCCACTGCTCAGCAGGAGCTGTCAGGTTCTTCACAGAAGCCATGTAGCCAGTCTTACCATTGGCAATCAGCACAGAAGCGGTGAAGCCCAGTGAGTAGCAGTAGTCGGCATCGAAGTTAGAAGGAGCTGCGCAGCGACCTTCATAACCAAAGAAGTGATGCAGAGCAGAGAACTTGCCCACATACTTACCTTCCTTCTTCCAA
>CACZRQ010000222.1 GCA_902783615.1 uncultured Bacteroidales bacterium
CAGAAAGGCTTAGGCTGTTTAGACTTGAGTGCCACCGCCCAAGGCTACTCCATCTATCAGCGTTTGGGCTTCAAGGACAGAAAAACTGATTATACAGAAATGCGATATACTTTTTAAGCAATGGAAGAATTTCAGAAATATCTATGCATTTATTTGATAGCCACTAACGTGCTTACCTTCTTCGCATACGGCATTGACAAGTGGAAGGCAAGGCACGACAAGAGGAGGATCACCGAAGCTGCCCTGCTCTTGTTGGCCATCATCGGTGGTAGCATCGGTGCCTGGCTCGGCATGAAGGTGTGGCATCATAAAACTTTGCACAAGAAGTTCAAGTATGGCATTCCGCTCATTTTATTAGTACAGGTTGCCGTTGCAATTTACTTTGCAGGAGAAACTTTCTTCAGGTAAAATACTGCTTATCTACAGAAAAGCCATAAGTTTTTTGCCATTTGTTTTGCCTTATTGATAGATTTGTATTATTTTTGCCGCCGCAAAAGAAACAATAGGTTTAAAATAAATGACAAAATGAAAGGTAAAACATGCAAGTTAAGATTGCTGGTCATGTCGCTGGCACTAACCACAAGCATCGCCGTGATGGCTCAGCAACAACAAGGTGAGATTGATTGGATGAAGGATCTAACCTCGCGCATCACCCTGAATGGTTACGCTCAGGGAGGGTGGAGTTATCAGAATCCTAACGGCAAAGATCAGAATGCCTTCAATCTGAAGCGAACCCTGCTTTGGGCAAAGGCAAGAATTACCGATAGATGGTCGTTCCTGTTCATGCACGACTTTTCGAGTGTAGTGCAGGAATTCTATACTGACTTTCGTGTGACTAAAGGCAATGAAATGACCATCCGATTAGGTCAGTTCAAGCACTCTTATTCGATGGAGAACCCTCTGTCGCCTACTCAGTTGGAACTTATTGATGTCTATTCGCAAGCCGTGCTCTATCTGGCTGGTGAGGGTCCTGACCCCTTGCATGGCGTGAACTATGGTCGCGACATGGGTATTGAAGTGTTTGGCGATTTGTTAGACAATAAGTTGCACTACGAGTTGGCGCTGATGAGCGGACAGGGCATTAATCGCAAGGACTTGAACAACCAGAAGGACTTTCTGGCTAAGATAGAAGTGCGACCCATTGATGGACTTCGATTAGTGGCTTCCAGCTATATTGGTAAGGGTCATGCTGTGGGTACTGCCGCATGGAATCCTGACATACAGGTGGGCGACAACTACAAGCGCAATCGCTATAGCGTAGGTGCTGAGTATAAGACACATGCCTATACAGGTAGTAAGTATAAGGAGGCGCGCCCAGCTTCCATCCGTGCAGAATGGCTGGGTGGTGAAGACGGCAAGGTGGGCTCTCGGGGTGGTTACATCACCTCCAGCATTCCTGTGGTAGATGCCCTCGATGTAGTGGCTAGCGCAGAGACCTACGACCGCAATACGAAAGTGGACGGATGGGATCAGACCAATCTGACCATCGGATTGCAATACTGGTTCTATAAGAAGTGTCGTATGCAGCTTCAATACACCCGTTGCTTATTGGGCAATCAGTTAGGTAAAGATTATAATTGGCTTCAAGCACAAGTGCAAGTAGCTTTTTAAAGAAGAAATAAGAAATTAATAATATGATTATTAAAGTTCTATTGACGATTATTTTTCTGGCCGTCATGATTGGCGTGGGTCTCTATACCCGCAAGCAGGCCAGTAGTGTGGAAGGTTTTGTATTGGGCGGTCGTGCCGTAGGCCCATGGCTCACGGCATTCGCCTTCGGAACAAGTTATTTCTCAGCTGTGGTGTTCGTGGGCTATGCAGGTCAGTTCGGATGGAAATACGGACTCTCTTCAGCTTGGATAGGTATAGGCAATGCCATCATCGGCTCATTGTTGGCATGGCTCTTGTTGGGTCGTCGCACTAAGCTGATGACTCAGCACATTGAGAGTCGCACCATGCCCGATTTCTTCGGCACCCGTTTTGCCGACCAAGGCTTGCGTGTGGCGGCATCCATCATTGCCTTTGTATTCTTGATTCCTTATACTGCTGGTGTGTATAAAGGCATCTCAACACTGTTTGAGATGGGTTTTGGCATCCCTTACGAGTATTGTGTAATCATTATGGCCATTCTCACAGCTGTTTATGTAATTCTGGGTGGCTATAAGGCTACGGCGATGAACGATTTCATTCAGGGCATCATCATGTTGTTTGGCATTGTGGCAGTAATCGTAGCAGTAATTGCTGCTCAGGGAGGTCTCTCCGAAGCTGTGTCAAAGCTTTCTGTGCTTCCTGCCGATGGTAGCACCGAGGTTGGCTCTGGAGGGTTCACCTCGCTCTTTGGCCCTGATCCTTGGGGACTTCTGGGCGTTGTGGTGCTTACCTCTTTGGGTACCATGGGATTGCCACAGATGGTGGGTAAGTTCTACTCTATAACAGACGAAAGTGCGATTAAGCGTGGCACCATCATCTCCACCATCTTTGCATTCATCGTGGCTGGTGGTTGCTACTTCTTAGGTGGATTTGGTCGTCTTTATGAGCCTGTGATAGAGAATGGCAAGATTGCCTTCGACTCGATTGTGCCTGCTATGTTGGTAACTTTGCCCGATGTGCTTATTGCACTTGTGGTTCTTTTGGTACTCTCAGCTTCTATGTCAACGTTGGCTTCATTGGTACTCACCTCATCCAGTACGATGACTCTCGACCTGATCTATCGCGACAAGAAATCATTGCCTGGCGAGGTGGAAGAGGGAACCATCGACGATATCGTGTCAGAGAAGATCGAACGCCGTAAGGTGGTGGTGATGCGTGTGCTCATCATGTTCTTCATTGCTATCTCCTTGCTTATTGCCCTCAATCCGCCTACGTTCATTGCCCAGCTGATGGGTATCTCTTGGGGTGCATTGGCTGGTGCATTCTTAGCTCCATTCATGTTGGGACTCTACTCTCGTGGCATCACTACCGCCTCTGTTTGGGCATGTTTCATTTGGGGTGTGGGTCTTACGGTGGTCAATATGCTCCTGGGCAATCCCATCAACCCCATCAACTGTGGTGCTATCGCTATGGTGGGTGGTTTCCCTGTGGTTTGGATTGTGAGCCTCTTCACTAAGAAATTGCCTAAGAATATGGTGGATACCATCTTTGAATGTTATAAATAAAGCTATATGAAGTTTGTTATTAGAGCTATAGATGGGGCAGGCATGCTGGAGAAGCGAATGGAGGTGCGCCCTCGTCATTTCGCAGGTATGGATCGCTTGAAGGATCATCTGGTGTGCGCAGGTGGCTTGATTGACGAGGCTGGTCATCTGAAGGGCTCTGTGCTGGTGATGGAGTTTGAGAACCGTGCGGAACTTGATGCGTATCTTGCTCAGGAAGTATATGTGACAGAGCATGTATGGGAGCAGATTACCGTAGATGTAATGAATGTGGCTTATCTCAATAAGGAAAGGATTGTGTAGCTATGACTTTGCAGGAAGCGATTGAATTGCGCCATAGCGTGAGGGCATATAAGGAACAGCCTTTGACAGAGGATGTTGTCAAGGTTTTGAAAGAGCGGATTGCCGATTTGAACCAAGAGGGGAATCTTCATGTTCAGCTGATGCTGAATGAACCAAAGGCTTTCTTGGGTCCCTTTGCCAAATATGGAAAGTTCCGTGGTGTGAGCAACTATCTGGTGATGGCTGGTCAGAAAGCCGACGATTTGGCTGAGCGTGTGGGCTATTATGGCGAACATCTTGTACTGTTGGCTCAGACACTGGGCTTGAACACCTGTTGGGTAGGCCTGAGTTACACTAAGATACCTGGAACATACAAGCTCAATGAAGGTGAGAAGATTGCCTGCTATATTGCCTTAGGCTATGGCGAAACGCAAGGGGTGACTCATAAGATAAAGACCATTGAACAGGTGAGTAACGTCAGTGATAGCACCCCTTCGTGGTTCCGTAAAGGCGTGGAAGCTGCCCTGTTGGCTCCTACGGCAGTAAACCAGCAGAAGTTCTCGTTCGAGTATCTTGGCATGAAAGATGGTCAGCATCAGGTGCTTGCTCACAAGGGTTTCTCTATGATAGGCTATACCCAGATGGACTTAGGCATCGCCAAATATCATTTCGAAATAGGCGCAGGAAAGGATAATTTCAAGTGGGCGTAAGGAGCAAGTGATTGTAATGTAATCACTTTCCCACGCAATATCTATACAGTGTTGATAATCTGTACTTTATGAGTTAAACCGTACAAATGGACTTTGGAAAATGGAAATCC
>CACZRQ010000223.1 GCA_902783615.1 uncultured Bacteroidales bacterium
GTCGCTCGACTTCCAGGTCACACCTTTGTCGGAAGCGTCTTCAGGTGATACGGTAGCGGTAACAGTTTCGGTGTTACCTTCCAAAAGTGTGACAGAGGTCTTGTTAATAGATACACCCGTCACGGCAACAGTAGTAGGTTCGTCAGGACCAACCGGAACGTTTGGTTCGTCCTTGTCCTTACTACAGGAGGCAATGAGCAATCCAGTCATTGCCGCCAACAACCATTTGGTCATTCTCATAATACTGGCTTCTATGCCTTCGGACTCCCCTCTTCTGAAGGCGGTTATATAATAAGAAAACGTAGGAGTCAGTGCATGCCTAAGTGCAGCAGACGCTTTCATAGATAAAAATTTCAAGCACCTAATTTAATCTGTAAGATTAATCGTTAGGATTTGTTTCATTTGCAAAGATAGTGCAAGTTTTGAATAATACAAATGAATTAGTAAAAAAAAATAGGGGCGGCAGAAACTTTACTTATTTCTGCCGCCCCTAATGCTATATTGTTCTCAAAGAATCAATATGCGAACATTGGGTAGTTCACCATGGTTGCATTCACCTTTTCGCGAACCTTTGCGATTACCGCCTCATCTTCAGGTGCATTCAGCACGGTTTCGATGAGTTCGGCAATTTCCAGCATCAGGTCTTCCTTGGCACCACGGGTGGTGATGGCAGGTGTACCCAAGCGGATACCAGAGGTCTGGAATGCGCTGCGAGAATCGAATGGCACCATATTCTTATTAGCGGTGATGTCAGCAGCCACCAGCGCCTTCTCTGCCACCTTACCGGTCAGGTCAGGATACTTGGTGCGCAGGTCAACCAGCATAGAGTGGTTGTCAGTACCTCCGGAGACGATGTGGAAGCCACGATCCACCAATGCCTGTGCGAGCACGGCAGCATTCTTCTTCACTTGCTGCTGGTATTCTTTGAACTCAGGCTGCAATGCCTCGCCGAAAGCCACAGCCTTGGCGGCAATCACATGCTCTAACGGTCCACCCTGAGTGCCTGGGAACACAGCTGAATTCAGCAGCGTTGACATCATCTTGATTTCACCTTTCTTGGTAGCCAAGCCCCAAGGATTCTCGAAGTCCTTGCCCAACAGGATGATACCACCACGAGGTCCACGCAGTGTCTTATGGGTAGTAGAAGTGACGATATGAGCATATTTCAATGGGTTGTCGAGCAATCCGGCAGCAATCAGACCTGCAGGATGAGCCATATCAATCATGAGCAAAGCCCCTACCTCATCGGCAATCTTACGCATGCGGGCATAATCCCATTCACGAGAGTAAGCCGAACCACCACCGATGATGAGCTTGGGTTTCTCCTCAAGTGCCAACCGTTCCATCTCATCGTAATCCACACGACCCGTTTCTTTGTTCAAGCTGTAGGCAATGGGATGATACAGGATGCCTGAGGTGTTCACAGCCGAGCCATGAGAAAGGTGTCCACCCATATCGAGGTTCAAGCCCATGAACTTATCACCTGGGTTCAACACAGCCAGCAGTACGGCAGCATTAGCCTGGGCACCAGAGTGTGGCTGCACATTGGCATATTCAGCGCCAAAGAGTTGCTTCACGCGGTCAATGGCAAGCTGTTCGCTCTGATCCACCACCTCACAACCGCCATAGTAACGTTTGCCAGGATAGCCTTCGGCATACTTGTTGGTCATGCACGACCCCATGGCCTGCATCACTTGATCACTCACAAAGTTCTCTGAAGCAATGAGTTCCATGCCCTTCAGCTGACGCTGGTGCTCTTGCTCAATCAGGTTGAAAATCAAATCGTCTCTTTTCATGATTTGTATATTTGTTATTTAAATGTTTTCAATGTTTTATATTTGGGCGCAAAATTACGACAAATTGGGCGAAAAGCCAAATTCTCACTTCTTTTTCTCAACCGACCACCCAAACTTTCCTATCTTCTGACCCAAGGAATAATATCCACCATGCACATACACCAGCGGATTGAAAGAGGCCATGTCGAAGGCACCAGTCTCTTTGTCAAGATATTGACTGTCAACGCGAACATTCACCACCTCGGCCATGAACATATCGTGTGAGCCAAGCGACATGATTTCCTTCACCCTGCATTCAATGTTCACAGGCGACTCCTCGATGAGGGGGGCACTCACCACAGAACATTTGCCGGGTGTGAGGTGCATCTCCTCAAACTTGTTGTAGTCCCTACCCGATCGCACGCCGCACCAGTCTGTGGCTTTGGCAAGGCTTTCAGTGGTAAGGTTAATCACAAACTCCATGTTCTTTTTAATAATAGGGTAAGAATGGCGTTCGGGACGCACAGAGATGTAGCACATAGGCGGATTGGTACACAGGGTACCAGTCCAAGCCACAGTGAGAACGTTGTATTCTTCAGGTGTGCTTCCACAGCTTATCAGTACCGCTGGCAACGGATATATCAAGGTGCCAGGCTTCCAGTCAATACGATTGACCATTGACGATTGACCATTGACCATTAACCCTGCGGATAATTGTTCGCTCTTAGTTTCCTTACCTTCTTGAATATAATCTTTCTTCATAACAACAATTCATATTACTGTCGAACAAAGTTCATTAATTGTCAATCGTCAATTGTCAATCGTCAATGGATGAAATTCATTTCAAATGAATTTCATCTCTATGCTGTTCCTTCTCGCAATAGTGGCACTTAATGACGCAATTGTCCTTATCAATCACATGGAAACGGGTTGGCATCGGTTCGTTATTCGTGATGCACTTCTGGTTAGAGCATTTCACAATGCCAATCAGCTCATCGGGCAATTGCAACTGACGTTTCTCCACCACTTCGTAGTCGCGAATGATGTTCATCCTGACATTCGGAGCCACCACAGCGATGCGGTTGATCTCGTCGTTACTGAAAAACTTATTGGCAATCTTGATGATGCCTTTCTTTCCCAACAGCTTACTATCGAGGTTATTACCAATGGTGATGTTGTTGGTCATGTGTTCCAGACCCAGCAACGACACCACAGTGAACAGTTTGTCGCTGGGGATATGATCTATCACAGTACCGTTTTTTAAAGCGGCCACCTGCATTTCTTTCTTGTTTTCCATACAACTTATTTGTTAAAAGTGTCACGAACTGAATTTACCATCTTCTCCACATTGTCCTTGAAGTTGTTGATGACTCCGGGCAGATCATCGGTGATATTCTTCACAGCCCCACTCACCGATTCTGTAGCCTGAAGCCTCATCGAATCGGCTTTCACCTCATCCAACGTGATGCCCAACACATCGCAGAGAATGGCTTCGCGGGCATACAGTCCATTCTGAGCCTGCTGGAAATAGTAGGCCTTCTCGTTCTGGTCAACATCATAGGCAATCTCATTCACGCGTGGCAGCGGATGAAGGATTCGCAGATTAGGCTTGGTGTTCTCCAGCATGGCATTGCGCAGGATGTACACATTCTTCACCCGCTCGTATTCATCCAAGTCGGTGAATCGTTCACGCTGCACACGGGTCATGTACAGGATATCGGCATCGGCTATGCTCTCGGCAGAGAAATCCTTGTGTTCCACAAACTTGATGTTGTGTTCGCGGCAGTAAATCTTATATTCTTCAGGCATCCGCAATTCATCGGGAGCGATGAAATGGAATGTTGGGTTGAAGTGTCGCATAGCCTGAATCAACGAGTGTACGGTGCGGCCATACTTCAGGTCGCCCACTAAATAAATGTGCAGATTCTCCAAAGTGCCTTGGGTCTTGTAGATTGAATACAGGTCGAGCATGGTTTGCGACGGATGCTGGTGTGCCCCATCGCCGGCGTTGACCACTGGCACGTTGGTTACCTCGCTGGCATAACGGGCAGCTCCCTCCAAATAGTGGCGCATCACGATGATGTCGGCATAGTTACTTACCATTTTAATGGTGTCGTTCAGCGTCTCACCTTTACTCGAGCTGGTTGACATCGGGTCGCTGAAACCTATCACACGGGCACCTAAACGGTTGGCCGCTGTCTCGAAACTGAGGCGGGTGCGTGTGGAAGGCTCAAAAAACAAGGTGGCAACAACTTTACCGTACAGCAAGTGACGGTTGGGACGGTTCTCAAATTCCTTAGCCATCTCTATCATGTAGAGAATCTTCTCTTTCGTATAGTCGGCTATGGTCACTAAGCTTCTGTTTTCCATAACATTGATTTGATTGTTCTTTTTCAAGAGAGCAAAGTTACAATTTTATTTTCTCACTTGAAAGTGAAGAATAAGAAAATTTCTTATCTTTGCACAAAAAATGAAAAATATGGATTTTGTAAACGAACTGAACGAAGGACAGCGGAACGCGGTGTTGTATTGCGACGGACCGTCATTAGTGATAGCCGGTGCAGGCTCTGGGAAAACGCGAGTGCTGACCTACAAGATAGCTTACTTGCTGGAAGAGAAAGGATTCGACCCTTGGAACATTCTGGCATTGACCTTTACCAACAAGGCTGCACGTGAGATGAAGGAACGTATTGCCAGGCAGGTGGGTCCACAAAGGGCTCAATACCTGTGGATGGGCACGTTCCACTCTATCTTCCTGCGCATTCTGCACTACGAGCACGAACACATTGGCTTCAACGCCAACTTCACGGTGTATGATGCAGCCGACAGCAAAAGTCTGATCAAGACCATCATCAAAGAGCTGCAGTTGGATGAGAAAACCTACAAGCCAGGCTTGGTGGAGGAACGCATCTCGAATGCCAAGAACCGACTGATTACCCCGGAGGAGTATTTAGACAGCTACGACCTGCGTGAGGCTGACCGCGATGCTAAGATTCCAGCTACCGGTGACATTTACCTGCGCTACTGGAACCGATGCCGTCAGGCCAACGCGATGGACTTCGACGATCTGCTGTTCTACACCTATATTTTATTTAAGGAGCATCCAGACGTGCTGGCAAAATACCAGCAGCAGTTCAAGTATATCCTAGTAGATGAGTATCAAGACACCAACTATGCCCAACATTGCATCGTGCTACAGTTAGCTGCCCAGCACCAGCGGGTATGTGTGGTGGGCGATGATGCCCAAAGTATCTACTCTTTCCGAGGTGCGGAAATCGACAACATCCTGAACTTCACCAAAGCTTTTCATGGGGCGAAGGAGTTTAAGCTGGAACAGAACTATCGTTCTACACAGACCATCGTTGAGGCAGCCAATAGTTTGATTGCCAAGAATCAACGGCAAATTCACAAGGAAGTATTCTCTGAGAAGGAACCTGGTGAACGCATCCGTGTTACCGAAGCCTACAGCGATGTGGAAGAAGGCGATATAGTGGCCAACGAGATAAGCAAACTACATCGCAAAGAGCAGGTGCCATATAGCGAAATAGCCATCCTCTACCGCACGAACGCACAGAGCCGTATCTTTGAGGAGGTGATGCGTAAGAAAGGCATTCCTTATCGCGTGTATGGGGGTCTGTCGTTCTACCAACGCAAGGAAATCAAGGATGTGATTGCCTACTTCCGCTTGGTGGTGAACCCCAACGACGAAGAGGCTTTTAAGCGCATCATCAACTATCCCGCCCGAGGCATTGGCGACACTACGGTGGGCAAAATCATCTCAGCAGCCACACGTAACAATGTGAGTTTGTGGGATGTTATCTCACAGCCAGAAACCTATGGACTGGACGTGAACAAGGGCACACTCAACAAGTTGAACGGTTTCCGTACCCTGATTGAAGGGTTTATCCAGCGGGTGACCGATACCGATGCCTATGAGTTGGGAACATCTATCATCAAGGCTTCTGGCATCATGAGTGAGCTGTTGCAAGATAAGACACCAGAGAATATGAGTCGGCAGGAGAATATAGAGGAATTGGTGAACGGTTTGCAGGATTTCACACAAACACATCGTGAGGAAGATAATGAGCACATCTATCTGACTGACTACCTGAGTGAGGTATCGCTCCTCACCGATCAGGATTCCGATCAGGGTGAGGATGATTCGAAGGTTACCATCATGACCATCCACTCTGCCAAGGGTTTGGAATTCGGTACGGTATTTGTGGTGGGTATGGAAGAGAACTTGTTCCCCAACCCGATGTGCTGCAACAACATACGAGGTTTGGAAGAAGAGCGCCGTTTGTTCTATGTGGCGCTTACCCGTGCCGAGGAACATTGCTACTTGAGTTATGCCAAGATGCGTTTCCGCTACGGCAAGACGGAATTCAGCTCACCCAGCCGTTTCATCCGCGACATCAATCCACGCTTCCTGGACGAAGAGAAGCAAAGTCCTGATTTCAGCAAGCCAACCTTCCGCAAGTCCAACTCTTTCGGACGTTGGGACTATGTGCCAGGCGAAGAGCATATCGATCGACTGCACACTGCCAGTGCCTGCCAATATTGGAAAGAAGAAGAGCCTAAGCCTAAACCTGTGGTACGCCCCCAGCCAACCTACACCCCACCTCGTTCGTTAAAGCGAGTAAGCAGCACCTTGGTAAGTCCATCATCAGGTAAACCCATACCAGAGGTTAGCGTTGGTCAACGCATTCAGCACGAACGCTTTGGCATTGGTGAGGTGTTGAAAGTGGAAGGCACAGGCGACAATGCCAAAGCAACCATCCGCTTTGTGAATGCAGGAGAGAAGCAGCTCCTCCTCCGCTTCGCAAGATTTAAAGTTATTTCTTGAGCTTTAGCCTAAGGCTATTTAATACAACACTGATGCTGGAGAACGCCATGAGAGCACTTGCCCACATCGGTGTAATTTGAAAATTGTACCCAAAGGCTACGGGCAAGCCAGCTGCCAATGGCACACACACCACATTATATATAAAAGCCCAGAAAAGATTCTCGTGAATCATTTTCACCGTCTTTCTAGAAAGTCGGATGGCATCGGGTATGCGTCTCAAGTCCGACCCCATCAGTGTTACCTGTGCCACATCCATAGCCACATCGGTACCTCGTCCCATGGCGATGCTCACATCAGCAGCAGCCAATGCCTGCGAATCGTTGATGCCATCGCCCACCATGGCCACTTGTTTCCCCTCGCCTTGCAACTTCCGCACCAGATTCTCCTTGTCCTGCGGCATCACCTCACTCTGATAATGATTGATTCCTGCTTTTTTAGCCCAATAGCGAGCGGCTTCATCCTTGTCGCCACTCATCATATACACCTCCACTCCCTGTTGTTGCAAATCTTTCATCGCCTCTCGGGCGTATGGTTTCAGCGTTTCCCTTTCATCCAACGTCAAAGCATCAGCTTTCGTGAAATCCACCGCTTCATTGGGTATTGTCAGCGTTCCCGTTTTATCAATCACCATCGCATTCACCCTTCGCAGCTGCTCCAGAGCTGTGGCATCTTTAATCAGTATGTTCTGTTGTGCTGCCTTCCCAATGCCTACCATCAAGGCTGTAGGCGTGGCCAATCCCATGGCACACGGACATGCGATAACCAGCACCGATACAGCCGATAGGATAGCTCTCGGCAACATGGTTTCACCTCCCAGCAACAACCACAGCACAAAGGTCAGCAATGAGATGGCCATCACCGCAGGCACAAATACCAAAGCAATCTTATCAACCGTTCGCTGCACCGGGGCTTTCGAGCCTTGCGCCTGCTGCACCATCTTGATAATGCCAGCCAGTACGGTACCCTCACCCACTTGCTGTGCTTCGAAGCGGAATGTTCCCTGCTTCACTAAGGTTCCAGCCAACACCTTATCTCCCACTTGCTTCAGCACCGGTGTAGGCTCTCCACTTATCATCGATTCATCTATATATGTAGAACCTTGTGTAATTACTCCATCCACAGGCACTTTCTCTCCAGCTCTCACTTCCAGTTCATCTTCCTCCTGAATGGTGGCAAGGGGAACCTCCGATAGTTCTCCCATCTGAATCACCCTGGCTGTTTTGGGTTGCAGTCCCATGAGGGAACGAATGGCAGAAGCCGTACTGTTCTTTGCTCGTTCTTCCAAAAGACGGCCTGTCAGCACAAAAGTGATGATCATCACCGAAGCATCGAAATAGGTATGATTTTCTATGCCTCGACTACCCCAGAAGTTGTCGCCCCAGAACGTATTGAACACGCTGAACAGAAACGACACACAGGTGGACAATGCCACCAAGGTGTCCATATTGGCCGACCCATGCTTTAGCTGCGTCCAGGCAATGGTATAGAATTGACATCCGCAATAAGCTAAATTGATGATTGAGATAATCATCATCAACATATTGGATATCATCGCATTGCTAAAACAAATAGCATGCATGGAAATTGCCATACAGCACAAAGCCAATACCCAAGATACAATCACCTTGTTGCGTAGATTCAGGTAACTCTCCCGTTCAATCGCAACAATATCCCGATCCTGTTCAATCACCAAATCATAGCCAATATCCTGCAATGCCTTTTTCATGTCGGGCAACGAAACCACAGCTGGATCATAGGCCAACTGAGCGGTACGGGTAGGCAAAGAAACAGCGCATTCACCCACTCCCTTCAGCGAACTGAGTTTCTTTTCCACATGTGCAGCACACACGGCA
>CACZRQ010000224.1 GCA_902783615.1 uncultured Bacteroidales bacterium
ATTGACGTTCATCCTATACGCGACTACGACCAGTTCGTAGGCACGACCATGGACTTCAAGATTGTGAAGATCAATCAGGAGTTCCGTAATGTAGTTGTTTCTCACAAGGCCTTGATTGAGGCTGAGTTGGAAGCTCAGAAGAAGGAAATTGTTAGCAAGCTCGACAAGGGTCAGGTACTCGAAGGTACTGTTAAGAACATCACTTCTTACGGTGTATTCGTTGACCTGGGTGGTGTTGACGGTTTGATCCACATTACCGATCTGAGTTGGGGCCGTGTAAGCGATCCTCACGAGGTGGTTGAGCTTGACCAGAAGATAAATGTTGTTATCCTTGACTTTGACGAAGATAAGCGTCGTATTGCTTTGGGTCTGAAGCAGCTGACTCCTCATCCATGGGATGCTCTGAATCAGGATCTGAAGGTGGGTGACCACGTGAAGGGTAAGGTTGTTGTGATGGCCGACTATGGTGCATTTGTTGAAATCGCTCCTGGTGTTGAAGGTCTGATTCACGTATCAGAGATGTCTTGGAGCCAGCACCTGCGTAGCGCTCAGGATTTCCTGAATGTGGGCGACGAGGTAGAGGCTGTTATCCTGACACTGGATCGCGACGAGCGTAAGATGTCACTGGGTATCAAGCAGCTGAAGGCTGATCCATGGGAGAACATCGATGAGAGATATCCTGTTGGATCTCAGCACAAGGCTAAGGTTCGCAACTTCACTAACTTTGGTGTGTTTGTGGAGATTGAAGAGGGCGTTGACGGCTTGATTCACATTTCTGACCTGTCATGGACTAAGAAGGTGAAGCATCCATCTGAGTTCACTCAGATTGGCGCTGAAATCGACGTTGTTGTGTTGGAAATCGACAAGGAGAATCGTCGTCTGAGCTTAGGTCACAAGCAGCTGGAAGAGAATCCTTGGGATACTTTCGCTAATGTGTTCACTGAGGGTGCTGTATTCGATGGTACCATCACTGACATCCTTGACAAGGGTGCAGTCGTATCTCTGCCTCACGGTGTTGAGGGCTTCGTAACTCCTAAGCACCTGGTTAAGCAGGATGGCACTCAAGCTCAGGTAGGTGAGACTCTGCCATTCAAGGTGATCGAGTTCAACAAGGATACTCGTCGCATCTATCTGTCTCATAGCCGTGTTTATGAAGATCAGATTCGCGAAGAGAGAAACGAGCAGCGTCGCAACCAGCGTAGAAACAACAAGCGCGAAGAAGCTCCTGTTATTCAGAACCAGGCAGCATCAACCACGCTGGGTGACATCGATGCTTTGGCTGCTCTGAAAGAGAAGCTCGCAAAGGGTGGCAAGTAATTAAGTTTGCTACTTATATATATAAAAGGTGTCTGCAAGATTTTGCAGGCACTTTTTTTATTGCTATCTTTGTGAACTGATTAGCATGCATGATATGGAAAAGTTTGAATTGACAATATTAGGATGTGGCTCGGCAAAGCCTACGATGAAGCATTTCCCTTCTTCGCAGGTGCTGAATGTGCGAGATAAAATGTTTATGATTGATTGTGGAGAAGGGTCGCAACTGCAGTATTGCAAAAGTCGTTTACCTTTCAATCGCCTGAATCACATCTTCATTTCCCATCTGCATGGTGACCATTGGTTTGGATTGCCTGGTCTGATTTCCACCTTCAACCTGCAGGGACGTACTGCTGAATTACATGTGCACAGTCCGCAGGGGTTGCAGCAAATGATGCAACCCATCATGGACTATTGCAACTACGATATGACTTATCAGGTTTATTTTCATGAATTTAGTACAGATGAGCCTGCGGTAATATTCGAAGACCGTACTTTGACTGTTTCCACGATACCTCTGACTCATCGTGTACCCACCTGTGGTTTCCTGTTCAAGGAAAAAGAAGGACTGAGGCACATCCTTCGTGACATGATCGATGCTTATCATATCCCTTTGGCCTATATCAATAACATCAAGGCAGGAGCCGATTTTGTACTACCTGATGGAGAGGTCATTCCCAACGAACGTCTCACCACGCCTCCATCGCTTGTACATAGCTACGCATACTGTTCAGATACCATGTATAGACCAGAGATTGTGGAGTTGGTTCGTGGAGTGGATTTGCTCTACCATGAGGCAACTTATGCTGCCGAAGATGAGATGAAGGCACAGAAGCATTATCATAGCACCACGCTTCAGGCAGCTCAGATAGCCAAGGATGCTCAGGTGAAACAGCTGATAATTGGACATTTCTCTGCTCGCTATACTGATGAAGATAAGCTGCTTAGCGAAGCTAAATCTGTGTTTACCAACACTCTGTTGGCCAATGAGGGATGTGTGTTTGAAGTCTAAGATTAAACCTTTAGTCTATGTGATGGTCTAATGAAAAAAGAACGAACAAAACGATATGAGTGCGAGATTTGATGAAGAGAATGTGTTGAGGATGTTGCAAGAAGACGATGCCATGCAACGCAGGGCATTCGGCATGATTGTGGAGGAGTTTGGCCAGCAACTCTATTGGCAGATTCGTCGCCTGGTGTTGAACCACGATGATGCCAATGATGTGTTGCAAGAAACATTCATCCAGGCTTGGAAAAATATCGACTACTTCCGTGGAGAGTCGAAACTCTCAACCTGGCTCTATCGCATAGCCATCAACCAAAGTCTGAACTTCCTGAACAAGCAGAAAGCACAACAGAGCTTGTCGATGGATGACGAGGAGGCCAGTGTGGCCAACCAGTTGGAAGGAGATCCCTACTTTGATGGTGAGAAAGCCCAGCGCTTGTTGCAACAGGCACTGACAACCCTGCCTGACAAACAACGGTTGGTGTTCAACCTTCGCTATTTCGATGAACTTACCTATACCGAAATCTCCGAGATTATTGGTTCATCGGTGGGTGCACTGAAAGCAGACTATCATCTGGCAGTGAAGAAAATATCGAAATTTTTCGAAGATGTTGATTAAACCATTTGAAATAACTGATGTCTAACAAATAGAAAAAGATAGAAACTATGAAAGAAGAAGATCTGTTGATACGCAAGGTGGGAAAGCATAACCCATTCACCGTTCCCGAGGGCTATTTCGAGGGTCTGACGAACCGTGTGATGGACAGTCTGCCTGAAAAGCCTGTTCCTGAATACAAGACCAAGCCATTGACTTGGTGGGACAAGGCCAAGCCAAGTGTCTATTTGGCTGCGATGTTTGCTGGTGCTGCCATCATCATCAAGGTGTTAGGCTACATGCATGCCAACAACCCAGATGTGATTGCTGCCGAAGAAGAACAATACGAAACAGAGATGGTTCAGAATATGGTGGAGTCTATGCAGATGGATGACTATTCACTTTACCTATATCTGTCTGATGCAGAGTAAGAAAATGCTTTTTATTAAATAATTGAGTTATGAAAAGGTTAGTATTATTATTGATGATGGTGGTGGCAGTAGCATCACTGAACGCACAAGACAAAAGACGTCACGCAAGCGAAAGACTAACGCCTGAGCAGTTTCAGGCTAAACAGCAGGAGTATCTGGCAAAAGTTGCAGAGCTTACCGATCAAGAGGCTAAAGAGTTCTTCCCGCTGTACTTTGAGATGAAGCAGAAGCAGAAAACCATGCAGGATGAAGCCTGGAAGCTGTTTCGTGAAGGAAGGAGCAACAATGCTAAAGAAGGTAGCTATAAGGAAATCAACGATGCTTTCACTGAGTCGCAGCTGAACTCGGCTCGCTTGGAGAAAGAGTATCTCGAGAAATTCCGTAGAATCCTGCCTGATAAGAAAATATTCCTCATCAGAAGTGCTGAGATGGGATTCCGCAGAGATATGGTAAAAGAAATGTGGAGACCACGCCCAGAAGGTGGTGGAGGAACACCAAGTAGAGACAAACAACGCAGACACAACCCATATAGAGAATAGGTCTTTGTTTTCATTGTCAACTCCCACTTGTAGGCTTTGTGCCTCCAAGAGGGAGTTGTTTTGTTTTAGGTAACTGTTAATAAAAAATGTGTGTGTGCGATTAATAATACTATGATACTATGAAAAAGAAATTTGTTTTTATGTTTGTGCTGATGGCTGCATTGTTGCAGTCGATCAATTCGTTAGCCTTCAATGGCCCTCGTGGACAACTTGTGGCTGGAGCTGCAAAAGTGGATATCACCCCTGAGCTTAAAGACTTGCCACCCACCTCGCAAGGCATTTTGGATCATTGTTATGTGAGAGTCATCGCTTTCGGAAACGGTTCCACCAAAGCTGCTTTCGTTACGTTTGATGCTGGTGGTGTCAACTCAAATGTGGCTGCTTACATCGACGAGCGTGCCTCTAAGGAACTGGGAATCCCTGAAGGAAATATCATCTATAATGGAACTCACACTCATTCTGGTGGAAGTGTGAGGGGAGACGAATTGAACAACCGTACATGGACTGCAGTCAAGAGTGCTGTCGAGTCGATGGTTCCTGCCAAGTTGGGCTATGGCAGTGGCGTTTCTTACCTGAATGTGAAGCGTGACCTGTTTGATGCTGAGCGTGGATCTTGGTGGGAAGGACCTGATTATGATGGCAAGTCCGACAAGACAGTGGGTGTCATTTATTTCGAAAGTCTGGATGGTAAGCCCATCGCCACCTATTTCAATTATGCGATGCATGCCGTGATTTCTGGCAATACCGATAAGGTGAGTGCCGATTTCCCAGGGGCGACTGAACGCTATGTGGAGAGTCGCTATGGTGATGGATTTGTGGCCAGTTTTGCTTCAGGAGCTGCAGGAGACCAGAACCCCATTTATTTCCAGCAGACCTTCGACCTTCGTAACATCCGCATTGCAGACTATGCTGCCCGTGGTGAGGATATTTCCAACCAGATGCCTCCTGGAGGACAGGGTTTGGACAGAACCAAGCCTGAAGTGCAACGCCTGTTGGGTGAACAGGAACGCATGGTAGAGAGTTATGGACAGATTCTGGGCGAAGAAGTGAAATATGTCATCATGAACATGCGTCGTTTTGAAACGCAGGTAACCATCAATTGTGCCAGAAAGGTGGTGAACGTTCCAGCCCGCAAGTTGTTGAATAGAGAGGGTAGGGCTGGCTATGCTGGTCAGTATGAAGATGCAGGTGAAGCTGGTATCGGCCTTTGTCTCATCATGTTGGACGATATACCTGTTACAGCTGTGGCAGGTGAACCCTACAACCAGATTGCTGTGCGATTGAAACGTGAATCTCCCTATGCTCGCACCATGATGACTGGCTTGGCTTATTGTCCTGGAGTAGGATATGGTGGGTATATCCCAGACGATGAGTCGTATGGAGCTGAGGTGTTCGAGGTGATTGGCTCACGCTACAAACAAGGTTATGCCGAAAGTGCCATCGTGAATGGACTCTTGGAAATGATTCATGATGCTACGCATTGAAACAATTACTCCCCCGTTTTCAGCGGGGGAGTATTATATTGTTTATTTGAACAACCTCGGAGCAAACATACTCAGATAAATGCGCCAAAGTCTCCAGATGTGACCACCCTCATTTTCAAAATACTCATATTTCAATCCCTTCTCATCCAGGTACTCACGATAAGCCTTGTTCACATTGTACAGGAAGTCGGTATTGCCGATGGCAATCCAATATAGCTTTGGATTATTCTTCTTCAACGCTTCAATCTGGCGCCCAAGTTCAGCATCACCATCCAGTGTCTGCTTGTTCACACCCATGAAATTCACATTTCTGCCTGCCACGATGGCTGCTGAGAACAGACCAATGTAATCGAAACGCTCTGGATAAGTCTTGCTTACAGAGAATGTGTGTCCACCACCCATTGATAAGCCAGCCACAGCACGATGCTTCTTGTCTTTGATCACACGGTAATGCTTTTCCACATAGTTCTGAATGTCAGGAAAACTTTCCTCCATCGTTGCCAAACTGGGAGGATCCATGTGCTGGGTGAACGAAGGCTTATACATGCCCTTGCTCCATTCACCTGCTGCAGCCTGTGCGTTCATGTTGCCGTTGGGCATCACCACAATCATTGGCTCAGCCTTTCCCATGGCAATCAGGTTGTCCAATATCTGGGCAGCACGACCTAAGGTTGTCCAGGCATCTTCATCGCCTCCTGCCCCATGGAACAGATAGAGCACAGGATAGCTCTTCTTGCTATCATCGTAACCTGCTGGTGTATAGACCGTCATGCGACGTTGCATCTTTAGTGTTGGACTGTCGTACCATACTTTCGCCACATTGCCGTGAGGCACCTCCTGCACGCTATACAAGCCACCTTTGTCGGCCTTGTCCTTGCTCACGATGAAGATGTTGGTAAACGATGCAATGTCTCGGCTTCTGTAAATGTTGCTGGGATCGAGGAACTCAGTACCATTCACCAGATACTTATACGAATACATCTCAGGCTCCAGTGGCTCAGAGGTGTAAGTCCACAAACCAGTAGAATCCTGCTTCAAGTCGGCTGCCCCACTTTTCAGGAAATCGCCTGTCACCTTTACGGTAATGGCCTTTGGACTATAGAGTCGGAAGGTCACACTTCCATCGGCATTCACTTCTGGCGAAGTGATGTCGTTACGGTCAAAAATGGCTTCTTGCGCCATAGTGCTCATGATGCTTAGCATCAGTGATGCCAGCAATAAAAAAGTCTTTTTCATATTCTCTGCATTTTTATATCTATCTGCAAAAATAAGAAAAAATATTGTTAAAAACAGCCCATGTAAGTTTTTATTATTAGTTTTTTTTGTAATTTTATGGCTTGGAATTTGAAATTTTAATTTTTAACAAGATCAGAATATGACTACAGGTAACGTTCGTCCGGCTGATATGGAGCGCATTACGACTCCTGCATTGGCCCAAAAATTCATTGAAGAACAGGTTTCGGAGCTGCGTGCTCAGATTGGTGACAAGAAGGTGCTGCTTGCCCTTTCAGGTGGTGTTGACTCTTCTGTGGTGGCTGCTCTCCTCATCAAGGCCGTTGGTCAGCAGCTGGTGTCAGTTCATGTAAACCACGGTTTGCTGCGCAAGGGTGAACCAGAGCAGGTGGTTCGTGTATTTCGCGATGAACTGAATGCCAACCTAATTTACGTGGATGCCACCGATCGTTTTCTCGACAAACTGGCAGGCGTGGCCGACCCAGAGCAGAAGCGCAAGATCATTGGTGCCGAGTTCATTCGTGTGTTTGAGGAAGAGGCTCGCAAGCTGGAAGGTATCAGCTTCCTGGCACAGGGTACCATCTATCCCGACATCGTTGAGTCTGGCCCAGTGAAGTCGCACCACAATGTGGGTGGTCTGCCTGAAGATCTTCAGTTTGAACTCGTTGAGCCCATCAAGTTGCTGTTTAAGGATGAGGTTCGTGTGGTAGGTAAGGAGCTGGGTTTGCCTGACAATATGGTGTTCCGTCAGCCATTCCCTGGTCCAGGTCTGGGCGTTCGTTGTACTGGTGCCATCACTCGCGATCGTTTGGAGGCTTTGCGCGAATCAGATGCTATCCTGCGTGAGGAGTTTGCCAAGAATGGACTGGAAGGCAAGGTTTGGCAATATTTTACCATCGTGCCTGACTATAAGTCAACGGGCGTGAAAGACAACAAACGCAGTTGGGATTGGCCAGTCATCATCCGTGCCGTCAATACCCGTGATGCCATGACTGCCACCATCGAGGAGATTCCTTACTCTTTGCTGCATCACATCACCCAACGCATTATCACTGAGGTTCCTGGCGTGAATCGTGTACTGTATGATTTGACTCCAAAACCAACGGGTACCATCGAATGGGAATAAAAGAAAATATCCTCCGCACATGCGGGGGATATTTTGTAACTTTGACACCTAAAATCAACACAAAACATTGCAATTATGATTAAAGATTCCAATAGAATAGCTATTATAACGAGAGAACAGAACGTTTCTTTCGGTGAACTTCTTCAGCGTATTAATCAATTCAGCGAGTTTACCCCTCGTCAATCTGGTGAACGAACCCTCATCTTTGCCGACAATTCCGCAGGATGGATCTATGCATTCTACTCTGTGTGGGCAAATCACGGGATTGCCGTTCCTGTGGATGCTTCCTCAACAGTGAGCGATGTGGCGTATATTATTCGCGATTGCAAGCCTACATGCGTCTGGACTACCCATGACAAGGAAACTGTGGTGAACGATGCGATGAAGGAGGCTGGACATACGGCTACTATTTATTACATAGAAGATGTCGAGGCGAAAGAACCAGCTGGAGAAAAAGCGAACATCACTTATCAAGAAGAAGACACGGCCTTGATTATCTATACTTCTGGCACCACAGGCTCTCCCAAAGGGGTGATGCTCTCCTTCCGCAATATATTGGTGAATGTCAGGGCTGTATCAGAAGAGGTGCCCATCTTCACCCCTGACCGTCGCACCCTGATTCTACTGCCGCTGCATCATGTGTTGCCTTTAGTGGGCACGGTAGTGATGCCACTCTGTGTGGGTGGAGGTGTCGCCATCTGTCCTTCCATGTCGGGGCCTGACATTATGGACACCCTGCAACGGGGTCAGATTGCCATCATGATTGGGGTGCCTCGCCTTTGGCAGACGCTCTATGGCGGCATCAAGAAGAAGATTGATGCCAGTGCGTTGACAAGAGGTCTCTTCAACCTCTGCGCAAAAGTGAACAATGTGTCTTTCTCCCGCTTTGTGTTCCAGGCGGTTCATAAGAAAATGGGTGGACATATCCGCTTCTTCGTGAGTGGTGGTGCTGCCCTCGAACGTGAGATAGCGTTAGGTCTGCAAACCCTTGGATTGGAATTGTTGGAGGGCTATGGTATGACTGAGGCGGCACCCATGATTTCATTCACTCGCCCTGGCGATTTGATTCCCAACTGCGTGGGACTCCCATTGAGTGCGGAGGAATGTAAGCTGGTTGACGGGGAAATTTGCGCCAAAGGTCCCAACATTATGCAGGGCTACTATAATCGACCTGAAGAAACGGCTGCCGTTATAGATAAGGATGGCTTCTTGCACACAGGCGACTTGGGACGTTTCGATGAGAAAGGACGTATTTACATCACTGGGCGAAGCAAGGAGATTATCGTGCTGTCGAACGGAAAGAACGTGCAGCCCAATGAGATAGAATACAAACTGGAGCAATATGCCGATCGTGTTAAAGAGGCGGCTGTGGTGCAGGATGGCGACATGCTGCGTGCCATCATTGTGCCCAATGAGGAATGGGCAAAGCAACTCTCTGATGCCGAAGTGGAACTGGTGCTGAAGCGTGAGGTGTTGGAACCTTATAACCTGACAGTTACCAACTATAAGAAACTGATGAATCTGCTGGTTTATCGAAACGATTTGCCACGCACGAAGTTAGAGAAACTGCAACGCTTCAAACTGAAAGATATACTGGCTGCTCATCAGTCGGCTGATTCAGAAACCCAAACGCAGCAGGATAAGGCAGTTGGCACAGCTGAAAGTAAGCCGCTTCATGCAACTGACGAACCAGGTTTCGAGGAGTATCAGATTCTGAAGAACTATATTGAAAAAGAAAAGAACATCGTTGTTCATCCTACAGATCACATTGAGACTGACCTTGCGCTCGACTCGCTCGACAGGGTGGCTCTGGAAGGCTTTATCCATCAGACTTTCGGTGTCACTGTCAATGCCGACAGCATGCCAGGCTATAAGAACATTGAGGCATTGGCAAAGCATATTGTGGCCAACAAGACACGAATGGAAGTGGAGGTGGAGGACTGGCATAAGTTCTTGCATTCCAACTCGTCAGACCTGCAGCTGCCTCGCTCCAGCTTTACCATACCGTTGGTTACCAATGTTTTCTACGGAGCTTTCAAAGTCTATAATAGCCTTTCCATCAAGGGTGTTGAGAACATTCCTTCAGAAGGTCCGTTCATTATTGCCCCCAACCACCAGAGTTTCCTCGATGGACCACTGGTTTCAGTGGGCTTGCCTAAGCAAATCTTGATGAACAGCTATTTCTATGCCACCGAGGAACATGTTCAGGGCTCTTTGCGCAAGGCTTTTGCTCGCAACAACAACATTATCCTCATGGAGCGCAACAACCTGCGTAACTCCATCTTGAAGTTGGCCGAAGTGCTGAAGCAAGGGAAGAATGTGATTATCTTTCCAGAAGGGTCGCGTACCAGAAATGGCGGACTGAAGGCTTTCAAGAAGACATTCGCCATCTTGGGTATCGAAATGAATGTGCCAGTGGTGCCTGTTTGCATCAAGGGAGCCTTTGAGGCCTTGCCACGAACCAGGTATTTTGTGACACCTCACCACATTGAAGTGACCTATCTGCCTCCAGTCTATCCTGATGGAAACCTCTCTTACGAGGAATTTGCCGAGAAGGTGAAGCAGGCTATTCAAGAAAAGTTGTCATGAAGAAACACTTCTTGCCATCACAAGGAGAGCAGGGAAACACTTGGACTCACCTCATAGGTGCAGTGTTTGCCCTTTCATCCATCTGGATGGTGTGGCCAGCCGTCCACACCAGTTGGCAGATGGCTTTTGGCGTGATCTTCTTCATCGTTGGCATGTTCTTGATGTTCCTCTCCAGCACTATCTACCATTGGGTTCGTCCAGGAAAGGCAAAGCAAGTGTTGCGCAAATGCGACCACATCAGCATCTATGTCATGATAGCCTGCTCCTATACCCCCATTTGTGTGGGGGTCATAGGTGGCTGGCTGGGTTGGCTTGTCTTTGGACTGCTGTGGGCAGCCGCATTGGGAGGTTCCATTTTCAAGATTGTAGCCATTGGGAAATATCCACGCCTCTCGCTTGCCCTCTATCTCACGATGGGGTGGGCTATCCTGTTGATTTTCCCAAGCGTGATGGAGAGGCTTTCAACGCTTTCGCTGGTCTTGCTCCTCTGTGAGGGCATTCTCTATACCGTTGGCACTTATTTCTTTGCCAACGACAAACGCCCTCACTATCATGCCATTTGGCATGTCTTCGTGCTGTTGGGAGCCATTGCCCATTGGAGCGTCATCCTCACCATCTTGCTTTGAAAGGGAACCATTTCACTGGATTTGGAATGCCCTGAAGGAATGTGGAGGAATCGTTACCTTAACAACAGTTTCCTGACGGTTCTCTCTGGGGTGACCATTCACGGGAGTGAAGTTGCGCTTCTCACCATTGAGCGTTTCCTTGGATGCAATGTCGGATAGTGCATTCCCTTTTTCTAAAACGAAAGAGACCTCAACGGGTGTGTCATGGAAAGAGTGAACAGCAAAGGTTCCATTGTCATAGTTGAAGAATGCCACTTGTGACGGACCTTCCATATAGACACCCAAGTCGCGAGAGGCAGTCTTGCGGATCAGGTCAAGGGCTTTGTCAGGAAGTGCATACAGATGACTATGGTTATCTGGAATCACCCAAACGTAGATGTTGCCCTCAGAATAGACACTGTGATGCAGCAATGGCCAACCGTTTCCATATTCCAGTGTGGAGATCATCTCCCACGAATCGTTGGTAAAGTAGGTGAAGATGGGAATGGTTATAGGAGTATCCGTTTTAAGGGAAGGGCCACGATTGCCAAAAGGTCCAGCAGTAACTACCGTTTCAATGGTAGCTTTGCGGCCAGTTGTCTGCATCTCAAAGATGCCCTTGATACCTTTGTCCTGCATGGCGGCATAGAATCCTGAGGTTACCACAATGTCGCCACCCTTCTTCAAGTGTTCCTTCATCTTAGCAATGATATCTGGGTCTGCAGCAGCTGCTTCCGTGAGCAATACCATATTCCCATCAGTGGGGAATTGGGGAACAATTTCCACGGGTACTCCTGCCATACCCATATAGTTGTGCAGAAATTCTTCTCCCTCGGCGTTGAAAGGCTTGTAGGCTGGAATACTTTTGGGCTGCCCCAGTGCTCCCAGCACAGCGTCTATCTTCTGGTAGGCATATTCCGCCACGTGTCCCCAAGTAGGTTCGCTTACACCACGTTTGGCCGATTCTGCACGCAGGTCATCCAAATCCAGTGTAGGTCCGTATTGTGCCCAAGGACGATCAACGGTGCGGAATGGACGGGTCAGTTCATTGCTTTTTCCCTCTTTTGCCCTTCGTCACGCCACTTTCGTTGAAGCTATCCACGCGGAAGTAGTAGTCTGCATCGGAAGAGAAGAGGCCGAGGGTGACTGAGGGGTCTAAGGTTTCGCAGGCTGAGAACAGCTCGTCAGGATCGGTGCCCCAGCGCAGGAAGTAACCCTGTGCACCTTCTACAGGTTGCCATGAAACAGTCATGGTGCGTCGATCGGCAGTGCGATTCACTTGCATTTCCTTCACAGCAGCAGGTTTTTCGCCCTCTGCAATTCCAAACACTCGCAGGTCGAACAACGAGAATTTGCCTGGCAGCTCGCTCAGGTTGGTAACCTTGATATATCGCACTGTTGCAGCCTTATCCAGCACAATCAGTGGGTGAGGGTTGGTCACATCATTCGCACTCTTGTTGGCCAGAACAGTCCACTCAACGCCATCTATCGAGCCTTCCAATTTATATTTATAAGGAATGAAAGGACTGCTCTTGCTGCGATGGGGGAACGCTTCGTCGGCAAAGTTTACCTGCACAGCTTCAACAGGATATTCCTTGCCCAAGTCCATTTGCAGCCACTCTTCAGGTTTGCCTGTCTGTGCGCTCCACCAAGTCTTGATGGTGCGATCGGCAGCTTTGAAGGCTTCCTTGCCTGCCATCTCGGTAGAGGCTGTAACTGTTTTGCCGATAGACAGTTCCATCCAGTTTGTCCATACAGGATGTTTCACAAAATTGGCCTTACCCTTGGGCAATTCATACGGACGGTCGGAGAAGTCGGTCAACGCATACATGTGGTCTTTCTTGGTGAAAATCACGGGAAAGAAACCAATACGGCGTTCAAACATGTGGCGTTGGGCTATCACCGTGCTGGCCACATGCCAGTAGTTGCCGAACTTGTCTTGGAAGGTATCGCCATGACCTGCTCCTGTCATCCAGCCACCAGGCTTCACTGAGATGGGGGAGTAAGACTCTCTCTGATAGGGACCTAATGGAGAATCGCTGATGTAGAGGCCATCGCCGTATGAGTCAAACTCTGTGCCTGGTGAAGCATATTGAAGGTAATAGCGACCATTGTATTTCAACATGCTGGGACCTTCGTTGTAGCCAGGACGTTCCACATCGTTCTTGTCGCTGGGGCGTTCCCAACCAACAATGTCCTGCTGGTGGGTAATAAGGGTGACAGGCTGGCCAATGGCCTTGAAGTTGTTGTTGGGGTCAAGCTCAATGCCCATGATGTTGTCCACGTTGCTGCATCCCCAGTAGAAGTACACGCGTCCGTCATCGTCCAAGAACAAATCGGGGTCATGACCTGTCCTGTCTGGCTGGTCTGGATAGGGAGTCAGCTTGTCGGTTACTAATTGCCAGGAGTTTCCGTCCTCTGGATTACTGGTCTTCCACAGCGAGTTGAGGTCTGAGGTCATCCAATACAGCTCGTTGTTATACACCATGGATGTAGGTGCATAGAGGTCAACGGGCAGAACAGTAGAACGGATGTGTTTCCAATGCTGCATGTCGTCAGAGCTCCAGTAGCCATCAGACTTGGATACGAACAGATAATACCTGTCGTTGTAGAGTGACACCACTGGGTCGGCTGCCTCACGGTAGTTGTTGGGTGAAGCCAACCGTTCAATCATGTCTTTCAGGGCGCCTGGAACTTTCAGCAACTGAGCCACCACCTCCTTGTATTCATCTGGGATAGAATTGATGAGGTTGGGGTCGTTGAAATCCACATCCACAGAAGCCGATGATTGTCCGCCTTCTTTTGTGAACTCATAATCGAGGTCGATGGGGTTGATCACCACTCGCGATCGGTCTATCTTCCTCTGACAGGAGCAAAGGCAAAGGGTTAATGCCGCTAAAACAAAGATGTATTTCTTCATATCCATTCAAATTAGATTGTTTTGGCAAAGATAACCTTTTTATTTCAAAAATCTATCACATGGAGTGCAGTTTCTTCATGACCTCTGCCAGTTTCTTCATGCCGAAGCGGGGCGCGATGCGCATGAGCAGATCCATCTGCTTGCAGTCCTTGCCGACGATGATCTTCCATTTGCCAGCTTCCATGCCGCTCACAATGGTCTCGGCTGCCACTTTAGGGGTGGTGACATTGTTTTTCTTGAAATCTTCATCAGAATAGCCTTCCACTGAAACAGCACCCTTTACGCCAGAATGCACTTGGATGTCAGTAGCTACGGCACCTGGGAACACCTCGCTTATCTCCACGTTGGTGTCCATCAGTTCGCCCATCATTCCTTCTGTCAAGGCTCTCACGGCCGCTTTCGATGCGCCATAGAAGGTCTGTCCTGGCACAGGTGCAAAGGCTCCCATGCTGGAAACATTCACGATATGTGCCTGTGGACGGGTCAGCAAATGGGGTAGGAACGACTTCACCATATATAAAGTGCCATAGAAATTGATGTTCATCACGCGCTCAATGGTGCGGTATTCCATCTTACTTACAGGGATAAAGTCCTGGATGATACCAGCATTGTTGATGATGCCATCTACAGCACCGAACAACTTTACCGATTCTTCTGCTGCTTTCTCCACAGCCTCACGATTGGTGATGTCTAATTGCATCAGTTTCATAAACTGCCCTTTGTCGCCAGCCATCTCCTGTGTTTTCTTCAATCCATCCAGGTTGATGTCGAGTCCAATCACTTTAGCCCCCTTGCCCAGCAAGTTCAGGCTGATTTCACGTCCCATTCCGTTACCAGCACCAGTAACTACGATTACTTTGTCTTTTACTTTCATAATGTTTTGTTTTTTGTTATCGATATTGCAAAGGTAATGGATTCCTGTTTAGTTGCAAAGTTCCAAATGTTGCCAAACCTGTCCTAAAGGGAATGTTATTGCCTTTTTGGGTTTTATATTTGGAAGAAAGTTGTTATTTTTGCAGATAGATTTAAAATAAAGAATATGAGAAAAATGTTGTTTGTTTCGTTGGTCTGCGCTTTGAACATCATTACAAATGTAGCATACGCAGCAGATTTCACTGATGCTTCCCCAATGGACATCGCGTTGTATCCACAACAGAATGCCATTCGTAACCGACTTGACCTGAGCGGCATCTGGAGTTTCCAGCTTGACCCAAAGGAAGAGGGGGAAGTGGGAGAATGGTTTAACGGACTTCCACAGCCACAGTCTATTGCTGTGCCTGGCAGTTGGAACGACCAATTGGACCAGCAGCACAACTATTTGGGCTGTACATGGTATGAAACAGAAACCTTTGTGCCTACGGCTTGGAGAGATGGCAATGAGATATTCTTGCGCATTGGATCTGCTGTCTATTTTGCCAAGGTGTGGATAAACGGACAGCCTGTGGGCAAACATGAAGGTGGTCATCTGCCCTTTGCCTTTACTATTACTGACAAGGTGAAGTGGGGGGCTAAGAACCGCATCACCATCATGGTGGAGAATAAGCTTCGTCCTGACCGTGTGCCAGGCAATGTGGCTGGAGGTGCATTGGCGAGTCAGAACTACCCTAACGCCAATTACGATTTCTTCCCTTATAGTGGTTTGCATCGTGCTGTGTGGCTCTATAGTGTGCCCAAGGCTGCGCGTATCAATGACATCACACTCACTACAACTTTCAGTGGCACCGTTGGGAAAATTCATGCCAAAGTGCAGAAGGTGGGTAATGTGTCGGCTGGAAGAATTGTGGTTGCAGACAGAGATGGTCGTAAGATGGAAGCACAACTTCGTTTCAAAGGGCAGGAGGCAGAAGCCGATGTGCAGGTTCCTGATGTTAATCTGTGGAGTCCTGAATCACCTTATTTATATAATGTGACAGTGGAGTTGGGTGGTGCCAATAGACCAATCGACAGTTACCAGTTGCAGACAGGTGTGAGGACTATCGAGGTGCAGGGCGATGATCTCCTGCTGAATGGCAAGTCCATCACCCTTCGAGGTTTTGGCAAGCATGAGGACTTCCCCATTTTTGGCAGGGGGGTGGCTCAGCCTGTGATGATACGCGACTTTGAACTGATGAAGTGGGTGGGAGCCAACTCTTTCAGAACCAGCCATTATCCTTACGATGAATCGGTATATGAGGAAGCTGATAAGCAGGGCATCCTGATTATCGATGAGATACCATCTGTTGGATTGGTGTTCTATGATGACCCAAAAGACATTGATCGTCGCAAGGTTTTGTGCAGCCAATACTTGCAGGAGCTGGTGAGCAGAGACAAGAACCATCCTTCTGTCATCATGTGGTGTGTGGCCAACGAGCCATCACCCAAGAACCTGGGCTCTAACGTGATGGGTGGTAAGAATGATGCTGCCGAGGAGGAGAACCGCATAGCGAAAAAGTTCTTGGGTGAACTGATTGCCGAGGTGAAGCAGCTTGACCCTACCAGACTGGCAACTTTCGTGGGAGTGATGGGTGGTCCTGCCGATTGGTTGGATGTCTGCGACATCATTACCATCAATCGCTATTATGGATGGTACACCAACATTGGCAACTTCGCGACGGCTGAACGTTATTTTGGCGGCGAATTGGACAAACTGCACAACGAATTGCATAAACCCATCGTGGTGACTGAGTTTGGAGCAGATGCCATAGCTGGTCAGCATGCCAATGAAGACGAGATGTTCTCGGAGGAGTATCAGCAGAAGATGATCAATGCCTATTTAGACATAGCCAACACGAAGCCTTTCGTAAAGGGTATGATGATTTGGGCTTTTGCCGATTTCCGCACCAGTCAGGCATTGATGCGTGTCAGGAGCATGAACCTCAAGGGCGTGTTCACCCAAGATCGCCGACCCAAGATGGCTGCCTGGCTTTTAAGAAAACGTTGGGTGGAGGAGAAGAAAGGAGTGTATTAAAATTAAAAATATAGAACTATGAAAAAAGGATTGTTAGCTATCTTGGCTATGGCATTGGCGATGCCGATGTTTGGCCAGTCGAACGTGCAGAATGCACAGATTACAGAGAAGGGTTTCCAGAATCCCGTGATTCCAGGTTATTATCCTGATCCTAGCGTTTGCAGGGTGGGGGATGACTTCTATTTGGTGTGCAGCACGTTCCAGTATTTCCCTGGAGTGCCTGTGTTCCACAGCAAAGACCTGATACATTGGGAGCAGATAGGCAATGTGCTGGATAGACCCTCGCAGGTGGATTTGAGTCGTGGTGGAGCCAGCAGCGGTATCTTTGCCCCTACCATCCGTTACCATGAGGGCAAGTTCTACATGATTACCACCAATATCAACCTGTTGTATCAGGGCAAGGCAGGCAATTTCATCGTGACTGCCGACAATCCCGCTGGCCCTTGGAGCGACCCTGTGTTCATCGATGGTGTGAACGGCATCGACCCCTCGCTGTTTTGGGAAGATGGTCGTATGTATCTGTGTTGGAGTGCGATGAACCATATTGCCTTGGTTGAAATCGACCCCCAGACCTTCCAGTTCAAGGGTACGCCGAGGAATGTGTGGGATGGCGATGGCGACAGCAGTCCCGAGGGTCCGCATATTTACAAGAAGGATGGCTATTACTACCTGCTCATTGCCGAAGGTGGCACAGAGATGGGGCATAAGGTGAACATTGCCCGCAGTAGCAATATCGATGGACCTTACACCAGCAATCCCTCCAATCCCATCTTGACGCAGAAGCGCAGAGACTCTGTGTCGAGCATACTGCAGGGAACGGGTCATCCCGATCTCATTCAGGCAGCCGATGGCTCGTGGTGGATGGTTTATCTGGGCTTCCGTGATACGGTGGGCAAGCAGCACCATCTGCTGGGGCGCGAAACCTGCTTGGCTCCTGTGCGCTGGGATGAAAACGCTTGGCCTGTGGTGAACGGAAAGGGCTGGGTGGATGTGGATATGAGCAACTCTCCCACGCTTAAGCAAGTGCTTATGCCACAAGCCTCTAACCATATTGACTTCAAACAGGGCAAGAAGTTGGGATTTGAGTGGATCTACACCAATAATCCTGTGCAGGAGAACTATACCTATGCCAACAATCAGTTGCTGCTGAAGGCTACTTCCGTTAAGTTGGATGACCCCAATCGCACTCCCACATTTGTGGCTCGCAGGCAGACTGATGTGAATTGTACCGTTACCACCAGCATGCAGCTGAAACAAGCCAAGGTGGGCGATAGGGCAGGACTCACCGTCTATATGGAGAGTCGGGGACACTACGACGTGGCACTGATTGGTGCTGCCGACGGTAGCCTGTCTGTTGAACTGAGCTATCGCTTGGGCGAACTGAAACATGTGGCCAAGACGGTGAAATTGAACACCCAAGGTGCTGTGCAGTTTAAGGTAGATGTAAACAACAGCCATTATGCATTCTCCTATAGCACTGATGGCAAAACGTTCCAGCCACTGGGCAAGATGGACAGCTTCTTCCTTTCCACCGAGACCTTGGGTGGGTTCACAGGCATGCTGTTCGGCTGGTTTGCCGAGGGTAACGAGGGCACCCAAGCTGTTGCAGCCATCGATTGGTTCGATTATGTGCCTGGGGCACCCTATAAGCCTGTGGCTGCGTATTGAGTTGTCTTTCAATGTCATAATGGTTCTGTCGTGTTTTAATGGGTTAATAATTCAGTTAATTTGTCCTTGTCATCAGGTGGAGCTCCTCACCTGATTGCAAGGGCAAAGTTACAACAAAAATCAACGCACCCCCGAGTCAACCACCTCACTAAATTCTTAAAAAATGTTAACGGTGTTTTAGGGACAGATGATCTCCTTTAGGGAGGTCTATCAGTGACACCTTTTATTCTCTCTCCAGAACCTCCTCCTTTGTGCCCCGAAATTATCTCCC
>CACZRQ010000225.1 GCA_902783615.1 uncultured Bacteroidales bacterium
AAAGAACTCTTTTGAGCGGAAAACGAGACTCGGACTCGCGACCCCAACCTTGGCAAGGTTGTGCTCTACCAACTGAGCTATTTCCGCCTTTTGCTTTGCAATTTTGTTCCGTTGCGGATGCAAAGGTAGGCATTTTCTTTGAACTACCAAACTTTTTTGAGAAAAAAATTACAGGGAATTGATGATTTTTTTCTATCAGCACATGCGATCTCGATAGTCCTCGTACTTGAATTCCTTATAAATCACCGCTTTATTATCGGAAGTCCATAATCCGAGAGCGGGGTGGTGAATACCGTTAAACATCGTAGTTTTTACGGTTGTGTAGTGAATCATGTCCTCGAAAACGATGCGTTCGCCCACCTGCAATTCATGATCGAAGCTCCAATTACCCAAGAAGTCTCCGCTCAGGCACGAGTTTCCACCTATTCTATATATATAAGGGCTGTTATCTCCCATTTGGGCTCCAGTGATAACGGGTTGGTATGGCATCTCTAAACAATCGGGCATGTGGCAGGTGAAACTAACGTTTACAATAGCTGTCTTGATGCCGTGATTCTCTACGATATCTACCACCTCGGATGTCAACACACCCGTTTGCCAGGCAAAGGCAGAACCGGGTTCGAGGATAATATGTAGATGAGGATATCGCTTACGCAGATTCTGCAACAAACCAATCAGGTGATTAACATCGTAATCTTTGCGGGTCATCAGATGCCCACCACCCAGATTCAGCCATTTCAACTGTTGCAACCAACGGTCGAACTTGGGAATGAGGTGTTGAAGTGTATGTTCCAATGCGTAGGAAGATGATTCACAATGGCAATGACAATGAAAACCTTCTATGCTGGCTGGCAATTTGTCTGGCAGTTGGTCGGCTGTCAAACCGAAGCGAGACCCAGGTGCACAGGGATTGTACAGCTCTGTCTCTATCTCCGAATATTCAGGATTGATTCTCAGTCCATAGGAGATGGTTTGGCCAGATGCCTCAATCATGGGGTAGAAACGAGCAAACTGCGTGAGCGAGTTGAAAGTGATGTGACTGCTGCACCGCATAATCTCGGGAAAGTCCTGCTGGGTGTAAGCGGGGGAATAGGTGTGTGCCTTGCTACCAAATTCTTCGAAAGCCAAACGAGCCTCATAGAGAGAACTGGCAGTGGTGTGGTTGATGTACTCTCTGAATATAGGAAATGACTTCCACAAGGCAAATGCCTTGAAAGCGAGGATGATTTCAACACCAGCTTTATCTGCCACACCTTTGATGAGTTGCAGGTTCTTCCTGAGCAAATCTTCTTCCATGATGTAACATGGAGAGGGAAAAAGGCTATAGTCTATCATATTTTTCAAACTTTTTCACAAAGGTAGTAATTATTTGAAAAAATATGTCTATATTTGGAGCATGAATTGTAAAAAAACGAGTACCATGAGAAAAATAGCTTTTTTATGTGCTGCTTTGCTGATGTCAGCTTATGCGCAGGCGCAGCTGAATGCTGACAATTGGGATGCCTATCTAAACAGGGCTTACGTTACAGGTAATACCATAGATGTGGAATTGTGGCCAAATGGTGCACCCAACGACAATGGTGTGGTGTACGACAAGTCTTTCGTAAATGGTGAACCGGGAACCATGGATCTGAAACCAGGTTTGAAAGTTGTGTTGCCTCGTAAGAGCGACAAGCTTTCCAAAGCGGTAGTTATTTGTCCGGGTGGAGGTTATGCCATGTTGGCTACCTTGCACGAAGGCATGATGTGGAATTTCTTTTTCTCTCGTGAGAATGTGGCGACTATCACACTGACTTACCGTTTGCCTCACGGACATCATGAGGTACCTGCTAGCGATGTGTATCAGGCCATCCGCATTGTGAAGGAACATGCCAAGGAATGGAATATCGATCCCGATCAGATTGGTGTGATGGGCTCGTCAGCTGGAGGTCATCTGGCTTCAACGGTAGCTACGCATGCAGCCGATGACGTGCGTCCGGCATTCCAAATTCTATTCTATCCTGTAATTACGATGGACAAACGCTATACCCACATGGGTACCCATGACAACTTGATTGGCAAGGATGCATCACCCGAGTTGGAGGAACTCTACAGCAATGAGAAGCAGGTAACAGAGAAGACCCCTCGCGCTTTCATTGTTTTGGCAGATGATGACAATGCGGTACCATCCATCAACTCTGCCTGGTATTTCGCAGCGTTGAAGGAACATGGCGTGCCAGCTAATATCCATGTGTATCCCACTGGTGGTCATGGGTTTGGCAACTCTCAAGGTTGGAAGTTCAATGCCAATATGCTTACCGACTTAGCCGATTGGCTGGAGAGCTTTTAGTCGATAAAAACACTCGTTTGGTCGATTTTTATTCCAGATGATTAAACTTTTTCGTTATTTTGTGGTCAAATAAGCATGAATTAAAACTCTTTAAATTATGAAAAAGACATTACTTACGTTAGCAGCTATGCTGTGCATGACAGTAGGCATGGCTCAAAATCCTGGTGCACCTCAGGCTGGCCAGGGTGGACCTCAGGGTGGACAACGTCCTCAGCGTCTTACTATTGCAGAAGTTAATACAAAGATGCAGGAAGAGCTGAAGTTGGATGACGCTCAGATGAAGGAGGTCGAGAAACTCAACAAGAAGTACTCATCACTCTATGAAGGCATGTCCATGGGTGGTGGCGGAGGCTTCGGCGGTGGTCGTCCTGGTGGTGGCGGTGGTGCACCCATGGGCGGTGGTGCACCCATGGGCGGTGGCGGCGGAGGTGACTTCGGCGGCGGTGGCGGCATGGGAGGCGGTATGGGCAACGCCAACGGTGTTCGCTTCACCCCTTCACAGACTACCCCTGAACAATTGGCTAAGAAGCAGCAGATCCAGCAGGAGGCTTACGAGAAGAAGCTGAAGAAAATTCTCAATGAAGAGCAGTATGCAAATTATGAGAAGATTTTCCCAGCTCTGATGCCTAAACCAGGTGCAGGACGTCCTGGCGGCGGTCAAGGTCGCCCTAGCGGTGCTCCACAGGGTAATTGATAAACAGGAGAGTTGAGGTTTTTTCCTCAACTCTCTTTTTAATGCTCAACCATATATGGGGTTCGATTGATGATGCTCCTACCTAATGTTACCTCATCGGTGTATTCCAATTCATCTCCCACACTGACTCCTCGGGCCAACACACTGAGTTTCACGGGATATTCTTTTAGCTTACGGGAAATGTAGAAACTGGTGGTATCGCCCTCCATCGTTGTGCTCAGGGCAAAGATCACCTCTTTCACCTCACCTTCTGCCACACGTTCAATCAAACTGTCAATCTCTAAGTTCTTAGGACCTACGCCATCCATCGGACTGATAATCCCTCCCAATACATGATAAAGACCCTGATACTGCTGGGTAGCTTCGATAGCCATCACGTCACGGATGGATTCTACCACACACACCGTTGATGCATCCCGTTTCGGGTTTGCACAGATATTGCACACGTCTGTGTCGCTGATGTTGTGGCACACTCGGCAATACTTCACATGGTGTTTCATGTCGATTATGGCATTGCCGAAAGCCTCTAC
>CACZRQ010000226.1 GCA_902783615.1 uncultured Bacteroidales bacterium
TAGTCAAGCCAGCGATAAAGCATATTAGGCCTCACAGGCACTTTATCATAGAAATTAATCTTCACACCCCTGTATGACGTAGAGTCGTTGGGCGCTTCACCCTTGGGACCCAAGAAATTGACGGTGGTGGAACTCACCACAAAAGGTTTCTGTGCCGCCTCGGGGATACCCTCGATGGGTACCAGTCTTAGGCTGACATGTCCACCACCAGGTACGAGGGTAGTATCAGCCTGATAAGTCATGTAATCGGGGCGGAAGTAGAAGTCACCCACATTGCGAAGCAGGTTGCTCAAGCGGGTTCGTTCGGCATTCAAGTCGTTGAAATTGAATTGGGTGCCTGGCTGAATGTTAGAGCGTTCACGCGAACGCTCGAAAATACGCATGGTGCGTTCTGTAAAGCCCTTATAATATACGGTATCGATGAAATAGGGCTGGTTCATTGTTACCTTATATTGAATCTTCGCTTTCAAGGAGTCATCTGGTTCTGGAATCACCTGATAGCTAACATTGCCTTGGAAGTAGCCATAATCCCGCAAAATGTTCTTAGCCGCTTGCGAACGGATGCCTGGGTTGACAGAGGAAATAAGCACTGGATCGGCGGCAAAGTGGTTGAACATCCACTTACCCAAACCTTTCTCACTCTTGGCGTAGGCATTGTATATCCACAAGCCAATGGGGAAAGGAACTCGCACAGAAGAGCTACCCAACAAGGCATTATTGGGAGCTGTGGCCAAGGCTGCCTCCACCTCTTCCAAAGCGATGACACCCACATCACTCAGGCTGTCATTACCCTGTATCTCGATAGGTTTCTGGCCAATATAGAGCACCTCGCCTTCGGGCAAGTTCTTGGTGGTAGAACAAGCTGCCAACAGCCATACTACCATCAAAAGCATTATATATCCAGTCGTCTTCATCATTTATCCTTTTTACGAGCCCACATCCACAAATCGCTCAAGTTATCCAACTTCTTTCGGTACAGGAAGCCAACACCCGTTTCGGTAATCTCACCTTCCAGCAGATTCTCGTAGTTCTTCTTATGGAAAGCCCGCACATAGCGGGTGCCTCCGCTATCAAGGCGATATTCCAGCGAAACATTATCAATGAACGAATCCATATCATTAGTGGCCTGACTACCTGTGGAAATCTTACCACCAATAATAATCTGCACCCTATCGTTGAAGAAACGCTGAGAGTAACGGAAAGTATAGTCGGTTTGGGTAGCACCTGTTTTCAACTCCCTGTCTTCAATTCCCACACTGAGCGAGGCATTCGACACCGAGCCTGCCAAGGTGTTAATCTGACTTTGCAGCACACTGTTGAGTGCAGCACCCATGGTGAGACCATTTCCTGCACCACTATTTCCCATATACATACCTGTTGCCAGCATGGTAATAGCCGCTTTACTACGTTCATCGGTGCTCATACTCTGCAATTCATTCTGAATGGTACCATCATTAGGAGCCTCCAAATCGAAACTCAGGTCAGGGGCTTCGAGGGTGTTCATGATTGATACCGACACATCGAAATCGGTTCGACGGCTACTGTTATCGCCATCACTCACAGAGGCTCGAACGCGTTCAGTAGCAGTGAGGTTCAAGCGAGGATTCATCAGGTTGCCTCGCCAATCCACATAACTGCCCTGTTGGAAAGTAAACTCCTTAAGTGGGATAACAGGCAATGAATATTTCATAGTTCCTCCAGAAAGGGTATATCGACCCGTGAGGCTCATATCACCCTGAGGGGTGTAAAGCATGTTGAGGTCACCACCACCTTGCAGTTCCACATATTTACTTCCATCAGTAGTAAGGTCGGCTCTCAGGCGAACAGCATCGTCAATGTGAACAGTCATATTCATATCCAATCCACCTAACGACATGGAGTTTTGCACTTTACGATTAGAGCTCAAAGTATCATTGAACGACACGAAAGTAACCAAGCCATCCAAACGATCTTCCACCGTAAGCGGTGAGTTTGCCATCACATAGGTGGCATTGGTATCGCCCAATACATTCATCTGACCTCGCATCACCAAACCTGTCAATGGGCCTCGGATGGTGGCATTCATATCAACCAGAATCTTTCCGAATAGCAGACTCTCGCGAGTTCTTGGGGCATCGAGTAAGGTGTACTCGTTGGCTCGCAAAGACAATACAGCCGACGGGTTGGACACGTCACGAAAATCTACTACACCTTTCACGACAAAGGGATTGTCGCTGGTGGTATAAATGGAGAAATCGTTCAGCACCATTTGGTTAGCAGTGATTCTTATGGGTCGATCGTCTAAACGATATTTAGCCCCAGCCTGTTGTGCTACGATGCTCACATCGTCCATCTTCACCTCGCCACTGATGCGAGGTTTGTCGGTTACTCCACGAAGCTGCAGATTTCCTTGCACCTTACCCAGGAAATTCACAATGCCATCGGGAATGAACACATCGGCCACCCGCAGCGGGAAATCTTCCACATCGGCATCGATATTCAAGGAATCGCCTTTGAGCGTTCCGCTGGCCATAAGCACCTGATCATCATCAAGCATCAAATAGGAGTCAAGGTAATGCTTGTTGGTGCCTTCGGGCAACCAAGTGAGACCCAAGTTTACATCGCCCACCGCCTTGCGCTGGTAGGTTAAAGAATCAATCATGGACTCGGCACTGACTTGCATGCTGGTGGCCGATTCCAGATACGTGGCATCAACCGACATCAAACCTCCCAACTCTGGCAAATAAGGCAAGATGGATGATAAATCCTTGAGTTGCAAACGAGAAAGTTCAACGGTCATATTCTGTAATGAAACCGTATCACTTCGGTCACTTCTCATACGGAAGCGGAGGCCTTCATCTCCTCGCATGTCGATATGAGCATAGAGCCTTTTGTCTTGATGTAGATAAAGCCAGTTGTTATCTTCATTGAAGTGGAACTGTCGATAGGCCACGATGGGTTCTTCTGGAGTGAGATAAATGAGCAGGCCATTGGCTCCCCCACCCCTGCCGCCATTCACCACTGGTTGGGCATTGAAGCCTAACTTCAAACCAGTTTTGCCCTTACCATCGATATAGTTGATGTTCACATCAACATCTTTGCTGCGAATATCTCCATCCAAGTAGGCATGGAACACGTATTGCGGATTGCGAGGACCATTGATGACACCTCCCTGCACAGCCAGGTGAGAGGTGTCCTGACGCAGCGTGAGATAGATGGTGTCGAGCTGCAGGGAATCCATCCTCAACCCATGCAGGGCTGCTCGTCCATTGATACCCATCTCGGGGGTAAAGCCATAGTTCACCAGTACATCGTTGAAAGTGATACCCTCTGTTCTTAGATAGTCGGCCAATGGGTTATTTTTACCAGCACGGATGCGGAGACCACCAGAGGGTAAGGCTGCTCTGAGTTCGGCATGATTAAGCTGACGAGTTTCCAATTGCTGAAGCAATACCTCGTCAAAATGCTGTCCTTCTGACAGGAGCCTGTTGATGGTGGTGAGCGATTTCAGACGCAGGTCAAGATCGCCTCCCTTGATGTCGAACTGGGCAGAATCTCTTCGAGCTACTCCTGTAATATGCAAGGCAAAAGGATTAGCCAACGGCCTGGAAGCCAGCCCCAATTTATAGAGATCTATGTCTTCTACCTGCAAATCCACATTGCCATTGAAATGAGGCACATCCATGCGCATCCTACCATTACCAGACAGACGGAAAAGCTGATTATCGGCACTGAGATTGAGGGAAAGCCTGCTGTCTTGCAGACTACCATCTGCAGTAATCTGACGGATGTCCATCTCCTTGAACTGCAACTGATCTACTGCAGCCTGGAATTGGGAGGTAGATTTTGGAGAAGCGAAATCGAGTCCTTTACCCTTGGCCACAGCATGACCTGTGAACAAGAAAATGGAATCATTAGGCAGGAAATGATCTACCCGTATAGAATCCAAACGCACATCGGCTCCATAAACCTCGGAGAGCAGGTTGTAAGAGCCATCCACTAAGACTATGCCCTTGCCTTCAGTCAATTTCATATTCGTGCCTATCTTCTGGCCATCCATACGCACGTTCCCGGCAAGACGTATGCTATCGGGAATGCTTACCGACTGGTCGTTGGGGTTGATACCAGCAAGCCCCAAAAGGAAGTTCAACTTTCCAGTCTGTGCCTGCACATCCAACTGACCACTCCGCTTGAGGGAGTCGGTGATGTGGTTCAAAACTCCATGAGTATTGAGAGAAAGAGCACCAGGCAAATCAGCCCTAAATTGGGCTACCTCCATGTTTTCAAGTGTGCCTTTTATCTGGGTTCGCAACACCAGAGGATGAATAGGATAATGCCTACGGAAGGCATCATTGAGCGAGTCTTTGCCCATGAACATGAATATATCTTCCCTGCCCAAACGGGCATTCATGCGGGCTGACAAATCATTTACCATTGACTGTTGACCATTGACTGTTATAGGCAACACAGCATTCACTGAAGCCTCGCTATGAGGAGTGAGCAGATGGATGTCATCGAGGTTCATGCCTTGATTATCAGCCAGGAATCGACCTGTAAGAGAGGAAACCTCAAAGCCACTGCGTTCAAAGAAACTCATTTCTTGGATAACAGCCTTGACTTCGGGGTCGTGGTAGAGAATGGAATCAACCTCCATGTTTATCTGATAGAGTGCCAGATGGGAAGGGTCTATGTCATTGGTCTTATTCTTCCGTTTGTCTTCACCCATATCTATGGTGAACTTTCTGCCATTGAATGCAAAGTTGCTCACTTCATAGCGAGCATTCTTGATATCCACCAAGCCATTTGTCAGCTGGGTTTCATTGACATAAGTGCTCAATAGGAAGGTGTCGAGGGGCATTTCAAAATCTACTCCTACCTGATTCAAAGCCAACTTCTCAACTCTGATGACCCAATTCACAGGTTCCGAAATGGTATCACTTGGCAATGTATCAGCGTATGCCACATACATTTGGGCATCTTCCAAAGAAATATCATTGATCATTGCCTCTTGGATGTTCAGGTCAACATAGTGACTTTCCAATGACAATTTGCCCACTGTACCTTTCACCAACACACCTTCTATAAAGTTGGCTGAGTTCAAACGGGCATCTGAAATCTCTGCTTTCTGAATGTCAACCTTACCCTTGAGCAATGGCCAAGCCTTGACTCGCACATTGAGGGTACCTACATCCAACAGAGTATCTCCCTGTTGCACAGCCTGTACGTCGTGCACAAGGAGGTTGAGGGGGAAACGCAAATCTACACGACCAATGGTAATATTCATGTTTAATGACTCAGAGGCCACAGCAGCAGCTTTGTCGCATACAAAGTTCTGAACTGGTGGTACATAGAGCAGCACCATCAGGAAAAGGAAAAGGGTTAACGGGGCTAAAATCAGCCACAACAACAACTTTTTTCCATTGACCATTGACCATTGAACATTTGCCATCAATTTATTTTTTGATAATGTAAAACTGATGCATTATCACTTCTAAACATCTCACGAGCTACACGTTTCAGACTCTCAGCATCGACAGCCTGATAACGAGACAGCTCGTCGTTGATTACCTCGGCTCCTCCGTTAAGTTCAAGCCATGCAAGTTTGTAAGCCACACGCTGATAGTTGATGTTGCCAAAAGTCAGCACTGACTCCTGCTTGTTTTTCACTTTCTCCAATTCATAGTCACACAAAGGCTGAGTAGCCAGTTGATCCAATTCTTCCCAAACGGCATCTTCTGCCTGTTGCATGCCGACACCCTTCCTGAGTTTTCCTTTGATCTCAATCAATCCTGCATCTCTTGTGCCTGTGATGGGAGCATCGATGGTGGTGAAAATTTGCCGTTCATGTATCAACCTTTGTTTCAAACGACTGGATGATCCATTGCTGAGTACATCTGATATGATATCACTGGTATAGAAATCGGGGTGCAGAAAGGGTGGCGTGTGGAACGACATGTATAATGCATCCTGTGGAACAGCCCGTTCCACATGCAACCTACGTTGCTGGGTTTGACGAGGCTCCTGGGGCAAATGGCGCTCATAAGCTTCACCTGCCGGGATATCGGCAAACCATTTCCCTGCTAAGTCTAACGCCTGATTCCATTCAATGTTTCCTGTAATGGCAAGCACAGCCTGACCTGGATTATAGAAACAATGGTGAAATTCACTCACCTCATCCATGGTGGCTTGGGCTATGTGATTAAGCTCCTTGCCTATAACGGGCCATCTATAGGGGTGTACCTGATAACATAGTGGTAACATCAAATGGTTAACATCACCATAAGGATTGTTTAAACACCGTTGTTTGAACTCCTCCATCACCACACTGCGTTGCACCTCGAGGTTCCGTTCGGAAAGATCCAACGACAACATACGATCGCTTTCCAACCAAAAGGCAGTTTCCACATGATGGCTGGGCAGGGTAGCATAAAAGTTGGTTACATCAGCACTGGTCCACGCATTACTCTCACCACCAGCACGCTGCAAGCAAGCATCAAAATCGGGCACATGGGCTGAGCCTCCAAACATCAAATGCTCAAAAAGATGAGCAAACCCTGTATGGTCGGGATGCTCATCTCTTGAGCCTACATCGTATAAGACATTCACAGCCACCATTTGGGTGCTGGAGTCTTGCGTATGCACGACTCTCAGTCCATTGTCCAATGTGTGCTTGTTAATTTTCAAGGACAGTTACTTTTTTAATGACCACATCATCAATCGGACGATCAGCATGATTGGTAGCTACCTGTTGAATCTCATCCACCACATCCATACCTTCCACCACTTCGCCAAACACAGTGTATTCACCATCTAAATGAGGAGTGCCACCTACGGTAGTATATGCCTCAACCTGTTCTGGGGTGAACTTGAATTCGGGTACATCTTTCACCTGTTCGCGAGCCTGTTCCAGAAGCTTTTCTTCCAAAGCCTTCAAGCCATTGGCATCGCCTTTCTTCTGCATATCACGGATTTCATCCAGATGTTGCATAACCAATTGACGGAATGGGGCATCAAGCACATTGTAGCTCTTGCGCTTCTCGAAATTCACCAAGGTGGAATCATTATACACATTACCGGTCACGATATAGAACTGGCAACCAGAAGATTCCTTCTTTGGATTCACCTGATCTCCCTGACGTGCTGCTGCCAATGCGCCACGCTTGTGGAAACGTTTGGGATAAACAAATTCTGCAGGAATGGTGTAACCCACATCGCCATCTCCCAATTGCTGATCTTTGGTAGCTGTCTTTGAATTTGGATCACCCGCTTGTATCATAAAATCCTTGATCACTCGATGGAACAGCGTACCTTCATACGTGCCATCCTTAGCCAGTTTCAAGAAATTGGCCTTATGCTTGGGGGTATCATCATATAGTTTCACGATGATGTCTCCCTTGTTGGTCTCAATCTTAACTCTTGTCATATCATCGCCGTTATTTGACGCCGACTTGCAACCCATAAACATACAAGCCAGTGTCGCAATCATTATACTAATAAAACTTTTTTTCATCTTTTCTTTCTATTTGCAATTATCTTTGAAAAGAAGTCCACAAATTCGTTTGAGGCACAACCGCCTCCACCTCAATCATCACCTTTTTAACAGGATGCAGAAAGGTCACCTTTTGAGCGTGCAGACAGATGCTTCCATCAGGGTTTGAACGTTCGGCTCCATATTTCAAGTCTCCCTTTATCGGACATCCTATCTTAGCCAGTTGACAGCGTATCTGATGATGCCTGCCCGTTTTCAAATCTACTTCCAACAAGCAATAATTGTCACTTCTTCCTATTAGTTTGTAGTGCAAGATGGCTTTCTTACTATTTGGCACCTCTTTATCGTAAGCATAGCTTTTGTTCTGCTTCTCATTTCTTACCAAATAATGAACAAGCTCATCTTCCTGCTTGGGTGGCATGTTTTTCACTATGGCCCAATAGGTTTTCTTGACTTCACCATCACGAAACATTTCACTCAAACGGCTCAATGCCTTACTGGTTCTGGCCAACACTACGATGCCACTTACAGGTCTATCAAGTCTATGAGGCACACCGATGAACACATTGCCAGGCTTATCATACTTATCTTTGATATAAGCCTTTACAGCTTCAGACAGAGGCTCATCACCAGTCTTGTCACCTTGCACTATCTCACCAGCGTCTTTGCTGACTATGATAATATGGTTGTCTTCGTAGATTACTTCCATTACATATTCATACCGCCATCAACCTGGATAACCTGACCTGTCACATAGGAAGATAGGTCGGATGCCAGGAAGGTAGCCACATTCGCAATATCTTCAACCTGACCCGCACGGCGCAAAGGAATATTCTGAATCCAAGCCTTACGGATGTCATCTGGCAAAGCTTGCGTCATGGCTGTGTCAATAAATCCAGGAGCAATAGCGTTGGCACGAATACCACGACTACCTACTTCCTGACCGATGCTCTTTGCCAAAGCAATCAAACCAGCCTTAGATGCTGCATAGTTGCACTGACCAGCATTGCCGTGAACGCCAACCACAGATGCCATGTTGATGATGCTACCAGCTTTCTGCTTAAGCATAATCGGAGTAATGGCATGAATGAAGTTGAAAGCAGATTTCAGGTTTACAGCTATCACAGCATCCCACTGTGCCTCGCTCATGCGAAGCATCAAAGCATCTTTCGTAATGCCAGCATTATTCACTAAGATATCAATCCTACCAAAGTCGGCCTGCACCTGCTTTACCAATTCCTCAGTAGCTGCAAACTCTGCTGCATTGCTGGCGTAACCCTTAACCTTTACCCCAAATGCAGCTATTTCCTTTTCTGTCTCCAAACCATTCTCATCAATTACCAAGTCAGTGAAAGCAATATTAGCACCTTCACTTGCAAACTTCAGGGCAATGCCCTTACCAATACCACGAGCCGCACCTGTAATCAGAGCGGTCTTACCTTCTAATAGTCCCATATATTCATTTTTTAAGTTATAAGTTCTTGATTTTAATCAACCTTCCTAACACGAAGAGCACCAGCCAAAATATTCTCTACAATAAGCTTAGCCATTTCATCTGACACTCCTATACCTAAGGTGTCCTTGATATAAGGCACCTCTAAACCTTTTAAGCAGTAGTGAATGATTTGGGCTGTCAAACCGATGTTATCAATATGAAAGACTCCTTTTTTGACACCCTCATTCAGGACTCTTCTCAAGATACCCATCTCCTTGCGGTCGAAACGTTTTCTAACTTTCTCAACCAACATAATGTCTTGGAAGAAATCAGCCTTGAGTGAACCGTTTCGATGCACCACCTCCTTGATTGCTACCAAGCGGGTGAAAATCATTTCAAGCAGCTTCTTGTCTGGAGTAAGGTCTGCTTGTGCAACTGCTGCCATGCGAGCAATAAGTCTTTCAAGTTCAGTCTCGATCACAGCCATATAAATATCATCCTTACCAGTGAAATAGGTATAGACTGTTCTGCGCCCAATGTCACAAGCAGAAGCAATGTCATTTATGTTGACATTGTCATAACCCTGCTTAGCAAATAGCTCGCGAGCTTCATTGACGATTCTTTCTCTCGTTTCAGTCATAGTTTCATTTTCGAATAACATTCACACTGTGCAAAAATAAGACAAAATAATTAAGAATACAAGTATTTAAAAAAATATTCTCACAAAAATTTGCCAAATCAAATAAAAAGTGTACCTTTGCAGTCGAAAAACAATAAACATCGCGGAGTGGAGCAGTTGGTAGCTCGTTGGGCTCATAACCCAAAGGTCGTTAGTTCGAGTCTAGCCTCCGCAACTTTTTCGGGGTTAAAGTGCTAAAAAATGGCACTTTGACCCCGAATCCGTTTAAGAAGTCGGACAAACAAGAGACAATAAAAACAGTTGGCCCCCAAGCTCCACAAGAGCAGGAAAAGCTGGCATGTGGACTTCATGCCTTCGATCCCGCAACTGAAGGACTCTGGCATCCATGACCTCACCAACGCAAAGGGCATCGTGGTTGCCAATGATTAAGCAAGAAACGCGAACATCAGCACCATGAACCGATACCTGTAAGGTACTTTGCTAGCATCTATGAGGAAGTGTAACATTTCAGAAGCAATTTGTATTTTTTGAAAAAACATTCCCAAAACATTTGTTTATTATACAAAAGTTTTATACCTTTGTAGCGTTATAGAAAACGGATTAATAATGATAAAAAACAGAACGCTATATATGAGGGAATGAGTGACGTGGAACTAGATGACCTGATAAAGGCGACAGAGAATGAGCTGATGGCCCTGCAGCACCTCAAGGAAAGGGCGAAGATTTCAAATGAACTCTGGAACGAGATGATTGACGTAAGACTTGATGACTTCAAGGCTCTGACAGAGGAAAGGAAAAGAAGAAAGAAGTAAAACCAATGGGAGACCGGAAAACTCCCCACAAAAAAAGACTATCATATGGAATCAAAAGATTTCGAGAAGCTGATGCTTCATTTCACTGATGCCAAGACTGCAGAAGAGCTTTATGCAGTGGCTGAGGAGGTCGGCGAACTGACGGAAGACCAAAGGAAGATTTTCGAGACGGTTTACGAGACTAAACTAAAAGACTGTTTGGGGCGTGCAGACGAACTCATCAAGAGAGTACGCCTCGCCGACAAACTGACACCCATATCAGAATATATTTCAATGTCATACGTGGCAAGCAGGTTCTTCAACCGATCACGCTCATGGCTCACGAACAAGCTTAACGGCAGGGCTTCTGCAATGACCGAAGAGGAAATCCACAAGCTCCGGGAAGCACTGAACACAATGTCTAAGGAACTGGGTGAAGCCGCTCTGCGCATAGCATGATCCGTTTCTATAACGACCCGTTCCGAAGAGAACCCCATCACCATCTGGCGGGGTTCTCACTTTTAATGAAAAAAGTCCCACCCTTCGGGGTAGAACACAAAAAAGGAGAAAAGAATATGAAAGGAAACTATTTCAAAACAAAGGATAAAGTGCTCGTCAAGCAGGAACCAGAAATCATGAGAGACAAGCTCACCGACATACTGGTGGCCATCTCATGGAGGGAAATCGCCAGAACATACTTCGGCAAGTCCGCCTCCTGGCTCTACCATAAGCTGGACGGCATAGACGGTAACGGAGGAAAGGGGGGATTCTCGGACAGCGAGCATGAACGGTTCAGGGGTGCGCTCTTCGACCTGTCCGACCGCATCCGCCGTACAGCGGAAAGTATATGAAGGTTTCGTGGCATCTGTCTCCTGAAATTTGACGACAAGTCGTTCCCGACCTTGGACTTGCCGCCCTCCTCGAGAGTGAAGCATTCGTACATCTTATAAGTATGAAGGAACAAGGACTCTTACAAAAAAAGACAAAAGAAACTAGTAATGTCTAACAAACTTTTTGTACCTTTGCAACACTTAGTGAAAATGCTATGCTTATGTTTAATTTTTAGGTATTCTTTCACGTTATCGTTTTACAATGAGGACAAAAACAGGACATATTATACTTGCTGGAATCATCATTCTGTTCACAGTGTTGCTGCGGATCTATTTGCAGCAAACGCAACAATTCATTTTCCATTATAGGGAACAGCATCAGCTGTTTTTATTTGACTATGACTCACTGAAGA
>CACZRQ010000227.1 GCA_902783615.1 uncultured Bacteroidales bacterium
AAGGCTAAGTTTGCAGGCGTTAAGCCAGGCGAAAGCGTGATCTTCAACCCCAACAAGGCTTGGGAGGGCAATGCACCTGAATTAGCTTCTCTGCTGAAGATGGATCGTGAAAAAGCTGTAGAGGTGACTTCAGATTTCAGCTATCAGGTAGAGGAAATCACTCGTTACATGCCAGGTAAGATGGATCAGGAGTTGTTCGACCAGGTGTTTGGCAAAGACGTGGTGAAGAGCGAAGAAGAATTCAAGCAGAAAGTGCGCGAGATCATCGCTAATCAGTTCAAGTCAAACAGCGACTTCAAGTTCCTGTTGGATGCCCGCAAGCATATCATGGAAAAGGTGGGCAAACTGGAGTTCTCCGAGAAGTTGATGAAGCGCATCATGAAGACCAACAACCCAGACAAGGACGAGAAGTTTGTGGACGAGAACTATGACGGCAGCATCGAGGTACTGAGCTGGCAATTGGTTCGCGACGTGCTTTTGTCACAAACTGGCGTGAAGGTTGAGCAGAACGACATCATGGAGGAAGCTAAGGCTGCCACCCGTGCTCAGTTTGCTCAGTATGGCATGTTGAACATTCCTGAAGATATGGTGAACAACTATGCTGCTGAGATGCTGAAGAAGCGCGAAACCGTTGACAATCTGGTTGAACGCGTTATCGACACCAAGCTCGCTGAGGTGTTGAAACAGAAGGTTACTTTGGAGCATCAGGACATCTCTGCCGAGGATTTTGGCAAGATGATGCAGCCAGAGGCTTGATGAATTTTTGAACTATCTATCATATTTTTTGAAAAAACACGTGGTTTACGTTTGGTAATACCACGTGTTTTTCTTTATTTTGCATTTGATTAAAATTATTGTTTATGGTTATGATGAAAGACGATTTTAGAAAGTATGCAACCCAACACTTGGGTATGAACGGTTTAGTGCTTGATGAAGTGATGAAAACCCAAGCCAATTACCTGAACCCTTACATCCTGGAGGAGCGTCAGCTGAACGTGACGCAGCTGGATGTGTTCTCACGCTTGATGATGGACCGCATCATCTTCTTAGGTACTCAGATAGATGACTACACGGCAAACACCCTGCAGGCTCAACTGCTTTATCTCGACTCTGTAGATGCCGGCAAAGACATCTCCATCTATATTAACTCCCCTGGCGGTTCGGTATATGCCGGCTTGGGAATTTATGACACCATGCAGTTCATCAGCAGTCCGGTGGCCACCATCTGCACAGGTATGGCAGCCAGCATGGCAGCTGTGTTGTTGGTAGCTGGTGCCGAAGGCAAACGCTCTGCCCTAACCCACTCGCGTGTAATGATTCATCAGCCCATGGGTGGTGCACAGGGTCAGGCATCCGACATCGAGATTACAGCTCGTGAAATCCAGAAGTTGAAGAAAGAACTCTATACCATCATCGCTGAGCATTCTCACCAACCATACGATAAGGTTTGGGCAGACTCCGATCGCGACTATTGGATGACAGCACAGGAAGCAAAGGAATATGGAATGATTGACGAAGTGCTTATTAAGAAGAAGTAAAGATGGCTATAAGGACAACCAATAAATGTAGTTTCTGCGGAAGGACTGATAAAGATGTGCGCCTGATGATTACAGGCATCAATGCCTACATCTGCGACGAATGCGTGAAACGTGCCGGTGAGATTGTAAACGAAGCATTGGAAAGCACAGCTACAAGCAAGCTGGGCATCAACCTCAAGACGATGCCCAAGCCAAAAGAAATCAAGGATTTCCTCGACCAGTATGTGATAGGCCAAGACGAAGCGAAACGTTATCTCTCTGTGGCTGTGTATAACCACTATAAGCGTTTGTTGCAAAAAGCGGGAGATGACGAGGTAGAAATTGAAAAGTCGAATATCATCATGGTGGGTGCCACAGGTACGGGCAAGACTCTTCTGGCACGCACCATTGCCAAGTTCCTGAGTGTGCCCTTTACCATCGTGGATGCTACGGTGCTAACCGAGGCAGGTTATGTAGGCGAGGACATCGAAAGCATCCTGACTCGCTTGTTGCAGGTGGCCGACTACGACGTGAAGGCTGCCGAACGAGGCATTGTGTTCATTGATGAGATTGATAAGATAGCCCGCAAGGGCGACAACCCTTCCATCACACGTGACGTGAGTGGTGAAGGTGTGCAGCAAGGCTTGCTCAAACTGTTGGAAGGCTCAATCGTAAATGTTCCTCCACAGGGAGGTCGCAAACACCCCGAGCAACGCATGATACCTGTCAACACTAAGAACATCCTGTTCATCTGCGGTGGTGCCTTCGATGGTATCGAGCGTAAGATTGCCCAGCGCCTGAACACCCATGTGGTGGGTTATCATTCAGTGGAGAACGCTGCCAAGATTGACAAGAACAACATGATGCAGTATATCGCCCCACAGGATCTCAAGGCCTTTGGTCTGATTCCAGAAATCATCGGACGTATGCCCATCCTCACCTATCTGAATCCGCTCGACAGGCAGGCTCTGCGTTCTATCCTGACCGAGCCGAAGAACTCCATCGTGAAGCAGTACATCAAACTCTTCGAAATGGATGGTGTGAAATTGAGCTTCGACGAGGACGTGTTTGAGTATGTGGTGGACAAGGCCATCGAGTTCAAGTTGGGTGCCCGTGGCTTGCGATCCATCGTCGAGACCATTATGATGGATACGATGTTCGACATACCATCGAGCAGGAAGAAGACATTCACTGTGACGCTCGATTATGCCAAGAGTCAGCTTGAAAAAGCCAACATTTCTCGTTTGCAGAACATCTAAAGGGGCGTTTTTACGCGCATAAACCTATTTTTTAGCATAAACGATAAAAAAAAATCGCTTTTGCATTTGATATTTTGCAAGTTGTTTATAACTTTGTTAGTGTGCCTACGAGGCACCCCATAACATTAACCCCAAAAACAACCTAAGGCTATGGCTGAGAAATACATTTTGACCGAAGAATTGAAGAGATATTTCGGCTTCGACACCTTCAAAGGAAACCAGGAAGCTATCATTGAAAACCTGCTGGCGGGCAACGATACTTTCGTGCTGATGCCTACTGGAGGTGGCAAATCCCTGTGTTACCAGTTGCCCTCACTCTTGATGGAGGGTACGGCCATTGTGATCTCTCCGCTCATCGCCCTGATGAAGAACCAAGTGGATGCCATGCGCAACTACAGCGAGGAAGACGGCATTGCCCATTTCATCAATTCTTCATTGAACCGCACCGCCATCGAACAGGTGAAGGAGGACATCGTGAATGGCAAGACGAAGCTGCTCTATGTGGCTCCAGAATCGCTCACGAAGGAGGAGAATGTGGAGTTCCTCAAGACGGTGAAGATTTCGTTCTATGCCATCGATGAAGCTCACTGTATCTCTGAGTGGGGACACGATTTCCGTCCTGAGTACAGACGAATACGCCCCATCGTGAATCAAGTGGGCAAGGCTCCGCTCATCGCCCTGACTGCTACTGCCACGCCAAAGGTGCAACACGACATCCAGAAGAATCTGGGTATGATGCACGCCAAGGTGTTCAAGTCGTCGTTCAACCGTCCAAACCTCTATTATGAGGTAAGGCCAAAGACCGATGATGTGGATAAGGACATCATCAAATATATAAAAGGTAATCCTGAGAAATCGGGCATCATCTATTGCCTCAGCCGTAAGAAGGTGGAGGAACTGGCTGAAATCCTGGTGGCGAATGGCATCAAGGCCAAGCCTTACCATGCTGGCATGGATAGTGTGACACGCACGGAAACACAGGATGACTTCCTGATGGAAAAGATAGATGTGATTGTGGCAACCATTGCCTTTGGCATGGGCATCGACAAGCCCGATGTGCGATTTGTGATTCACTATGACATTCCCAAGAGCTTAGAGGGCTATTATCAGGAAACAGGCCGTGCCGGCCGTGATGGAGGCGAGGGTCAGTGCATCGCATTCTATAGCGAGAAAGACCTGCAGAAACTGGAGAAGTTCATGCAAGGCAAGCCTGTGGCTGAGCAGGAGATTGGCAAGCAACTGCTGCAGGAAACAGCTGCTTACGCCGAGTCATCGGTCTGCCGTCGCAAAACCCTGCTGCACTATTTTGGCGAGGAATACAAGGAAGCCAACTGCGGCAATTGCGACAACTGCTTGAATCCGAAGAAACAGGTGGAAGCTCAAGATTTATTGTGCACCGTGATTGATACGGTGTTTGCAGTGAAAGAGAATTTCAAACAAGACTATATTGTTGACATCATCAAAGGTAACGAAACCAACGAGGTGCTCGACCATCACCACGAAGACCTGGAAACTTTTGGCTCTGGTATGGGCGAGGAAGACCGTGTGTGGAACAACGTAATCCGTCAGGCACTCATCGATGGATACTTGAGCAAAGACGTTGAGAACTACGGCCTTATCAAGGTTACCTCGGCTGGTAAGAAGTTCTTGAAACACCCCAAATCGTTCAAGATTGTGGAAGAAGGCGATTTCGAGGAGGCGGAGGAAGAAGCTCCAATGCATGGAGGCGCATCGCTCGCGCTCGACCCCACACTGTTCAGCATGCTGAAAGACTTGCGCAAGAAGATGTCGAAGCAACTGAACTTGCCACCATACGTAATCTTCCAAGATCCATCGTTAGAGGCGATGGCCACCACTTATCCCGTCACCTTAGAGGAATTGCAGAACATTCCAGGTGTGGGAGCCGGCAAGGCGAAACGTTATGGCGAAGACTTCTGCAAGCTGATCAAGCGTCACTGCGAGGAGAACGAGATTGAACGTCCTGAAGACCTGCGTGTTCGCACGGTAGCCAACAAGTCAAAGTTGAAAGTGAGCATTATTCAAGCCATCGACAGACAGGTGGCTCTCGACGACATTGCCAGCTCTAAGGGCATGGAGTTCGACGAACTGCTCGACGAGGTGGAGGCCATCGTTTATTCTGGCACCAAGATCAACATCGACTATTTCCTGCGTGAAGTGGTGGACGAAGACCACATGCTCGACATCTACGACTACTTCCAGGAATCGGAAACAGATGACTTGGAGGCGGCATTCGATGAGTTGGGAGAAGACTATACAGAAGAGGAAATCCGACTGGTTCGCATCAAGTTCATTAGCGAGATGGCGAATTAGCATATAATAAATAAGGTAAAAAAGATGAAGATAGGTTTTGACAATGACAAGTATCTGAAGATACAGTCTGAGCATATCCGCGAGCGCATTGCGCAGTTCGACGGAAAACTCTATATGGAGCTGGGTGGCAAGCTGTTCGACGACCATCATGCATCACGCATCCTGCCTGGTTTCCAACCTGATAGCAAGTTGCGAATGTTGGCTCAGTTGCGCGACAGCATCGAAATCATCATCGTAATCAGTGCGGAAGACATTGAAAAAAACAAGATCCGTGCCGACTTGGGCATCACCTACGATGAGGATGTGCTACGCCTGCGCGATGAGTTCATGAAGCGCGACTTCATGGTGGGATCGGTGGTCATCACCCACTACAATGGCCAGATGGCAGCCGACCAGTTCAGCCACCGTCTGGAACGCATGGGCATCAAAACCTACATTCACTATCCCATTGAGGGCTACCCACATAACGTGGAGTTGATTGCCAGCGACGAGGGCTATGGCAAAAACGATTTTGTGGAGACCAGCAGAGAGTTGGTTATCGTCACGGCTCCTGGCCCTGGAAGCGGTAAGATGGCAGTATGTCTCAGTCAACTGTACAACGAGAACCGTCGTGGCAAACGAGCTGGCTATGCCAAGTTTGAGACATTCCCAGTATGGAACCTGCCGTTGAAACACCCCATCAACATTGCCTATGAGGCTGCTACTGCTGACCTCAACGATGTGAACATGATCGACCCCTTCCATTTGGAAGCCTACGGCAAGATAGCCATCAATTACAATCGCGACATTGAAATTTATCCTGTGCTGAACGCCTTGTTCGAAGGCATCTATGGCGAAAATCCTTACAAATCGCCCACCGACATGGGTGTCAATATGATAGGCTTCTGCATCAGTGATGATGAAGTGTGCTGTCAGGCTTCTCGCGATGAGATTATCCGCCGTTATTACACGGCTACGAATAAGTTGGCCGATGGTGCCTGCAACGAGAATGAGGTGAACAAGATCCGACTGCTTTTCAATCAGGCGAAGATTACCACAGCCGATCGTAAGATCACCGTAGCTGCCAACGAACGCAAGCAACTCACGGGTCAGCCTGCGTCAGCTATGGAGATGGAGGATGGTACCATCATCACCGCCAAGACCACCCAGCTGTTGGGGTGCAGTGCAGCCTTGATACTGAATGTCATCAAGCATTTGGCGGGCATCAACCACGACGTGAAGCTCATCCCACAGAGCATGATCGAGCCTATCCAGAAGACAAAGATAGAATATTTGGGAGGCAACAACCCACGCCTGCATACTGATGAGGTGCTGGTAGCCCTGAGTGTTCTTTCGCAACACGACGACCAGTGTCGCCGTGCCTTAGAGCAGCTGCCCAAACTTCGTGGCTGCCAAGTGCACACCACCATTATGCTCGGCGAGGTGGACCGCAAGATCTTCAAGAAGCTCGGTTGCGACCTCACCTGCGACCCTATCAAAAAGAAATAAGATAGGAAACAACCCCATCGGCAGGCAAGTTGGCCACGAAGGCTGGCTTGCCTGCTATTTGTATGTTCACCTGCTTCGACTCGCCACGATTGCTGACCACCAATCCATAGGAGCCATCCGGATTCACGAAAGCAGCGTATGTCACGCCATCGCCAGCATCACCATTCGATTCAATGCGATAAGCCCCAGGCTTGGCTACCACACTCATGTGCGCCATGGCGTAGAAATGAGAGTTGCGAGTGATGGTCGTATAGCCCGTATTGTCGATATCCACCACGCCATAGCAAGTGGCACAGGCTCCTTCCCCACGGTGCGGACCTCTATCGTTGTCCAGCATCAAGTTCCACACCACAGCCCCACGGCACCAGCCATTCACGGTGGCAAGACCCAGTTGCTCCACATCCCTCAACAACGACTTCTCCAAATCCCTGCCATTGTTCCACGTACCAATGCTTGCCTCACTGAAAACCAGTTCCTTATCAGGTGCCTCATGATAAATGCGAAGCAATTCTTCAGGCTTGCCACCATAGTTGTGATAGGCAGCTCCTGCAAAGAACCTCGCAGCTTCGGCATCGGCATAGATGTGCAATGGATACTGCTGCTGGTCAGGCATGTCATCGTAGTTGTAGTTATGGTCGAAGGCATACACTTTCACATCCAAGTTGGCTTTTCGCAGAGCAGGGCCCAACGCCTCTTTCACAAATGTCAGTTGTTCCTTCCACCCCATGAATAGCGAAGCCGAGTTACCCCGATTCAACGGCTCATTCTGAGGTGTAATGCAGTAGATAGGCACTCCAGCCTCCTGCATCGCCTGAATCCACAGCACGAAGTAGCGGGCATAATCCTGATAATAGGCAGGGTTCAGTTGCCCACCCGTCCACGAGTCATATGGCACAGGCTCATCCAAGCTCTTCACCTTCATCCACTTCGGGCAAGTCCACGGAGTGCCCATGATTTTCAGTGATGGATTGATGGCCAGTATCTCCCGCAAGGCAGGAATCACATACTTCGTCTCCTCCACCGTGAGGCCAAAGTGCTCGATGCCAGGTTCGTCGCAAAGCGTATATTCACTCAGCGAAAAATCCGAACAGCCGATGCTCACCCTCACATAGCTAAACCCCACCTTATTGGGCGAGAAGGTTTCTTCCAAAAAAGCATGCCGTGCCTCTGCAGGCATCAACGAAAGGTTATAAGCCGTAGAACCCGTGATGGCTGCCCCGAAGCCATCAATCTCCTGGTGTCGCACGGCTGGATTGACATCAATCACAGGTACCCCCATTTGGGTAGCTCCCCATGCAGCCGTTCCCTGTGTCAAGTCTAGCGTACGAGTCACGTCAGTGGCATAGCTCACCACCCTTTGTGCCTGAGATGCCATGCTTATGGCCAGCATCCCCATTCCTATCAATATCAGTTTCTTTATCATATTCCGTGCAGTATAAAAAACGTTTACAACATATTGATATGACCATTCTGTATTAGCATAAATCTTTATCGACCATGGCCGAAACGCAGGAATCGGACCACACATTTTCGGCCGTTTCCACCATATCTATAATAGTATAAATAGGCAAGATGATGCCCAGAACGGCTATAGGTGCACCTATGCCCGACATGAGCGAGAGTGTGAGGAAATAACAGCCCATAGGAACACCCGCATTGCCCGCGGCGGAGACGACAGAGACAAACATCCACAGCAGGATGGTACCGAAAGTAATTCATATCCCTCCCTGTTGCATCACAAAGAGCGAGGTGACAAGGATAAAGGCGGCACAGCCATTCATATTGATTGTAGTACAGATGGGAAGCACGAGATGGGCGATATTCTTACGGATGCCCAAACGGTTCTCGGCCGTATCCATCGTAACAGGCAAGGTAGCAGCACTGCTCTTGGTGAAGAGCGCCATCAGCACGGCGGGCATCATACGACCAAGCACATGGATGGGATTCAGACCTCGCGCCAAGAGGAATAACGGCAGAACGATGAAGAACTGGATGACATTGCCGCCTAAGACTACCAGCACATATTTGCCGATGCTGCCTGCCACCACACCTGCCGTCACTTGAGCCGACAGCTGCGCCGCGAAGGCGACGATGCCGAGGGGGAGAGTCCAGATAAGCCAATGGATCAACAGGAATAGCAGCTCTTGCAAGCCCACTAAGAATTTCACGATAACCGCTTTATTCTCAGAGTCAGGCAGTTTCGATAGTCCAATGCCAACAGTAAAGGCCAGCAGGAGCAGCGAGAGAACGTTGCCATCGAGGAAAGGTTTGACAAGGTTGTTGGGAATGACGCTGACGATGTGATCGACGTAAGATGTCTGAGGGCTGATGTCTGATGGTTGAGTACCATTATTGATGGTCTCTATAGGCAGATTGCCTGGAGCTACCAACACATACAGCAGGGCACCCACAGCCGCCGCGGCAAAGGTGGTAAGCAACGTATAGGTCAGCGTATGGGCAAAGATACGACCAGAACCCTTTGAGCCGAAGGTGGCGAAAGTGGTGATGACGGCCAGTACAATGGTCGGCACAGCCAGCAACTGGAACAGCCGCGTATAAACTGTCGCCACGAAATTCATCACCTCGTCAACCCACGAAATGCCAAACGTTCCCAATATAGCACCTATCACCAGTGCTCCAATCCAAATCAAAGTCTTCTTCATATCCGCAGCAAAGATACTAATTTGACTGAAGTTTCGCAAGTGAACATTCATTCATCAAGCGAATAATTTATACAATTGGCTTTAGTCTTCCCTTACTATAGGATATAGTTCGATAAACTCGCTTTGATGGTGCTGACCGTCATTGATGAGCTCAGTGAATTTCTGGCCTACTGTCTCGATGTCGTGGAATCCATCGAGAGCCATATTGCCATTCAAATCAGTGGTAGTAGGACCAGGATGAACGGAGAATATCTCCACAGGCGTACCAGCCTGTTGGAATTCGATAGCCATCACCCCCATCATCGCATTCTGTGCAGCCTTGCTGGCTACATAGGCTAACGGGTGCCAGTAAGGACTAATCTCTGAAGGAACTGTAACGTTGACGATACGCCCCTGATTCTTGGCAATCAAGGGAATCAACGCCTTAGTGAGCGCGAAGGTACCAATGAAATTCACATCGAGGGTCTCGCGAATCACACTGATTTCTGTATGTTCACTATCGACACTCATGTCGCCAGAGATGCCTGCATTGTTCACAAGCAACGAGAGCTCTGGGTATTTCTCATTAATCTCGTTAGCAGCCAGCTTAATACCATTGAGATCTTTCAGCTCGATATTCACCCAACCTAAAACATCTATACCAACAGTCTTCAGTTCATCGATGGCCTTTTCTGCACGCTGCTTATCGCGAGCGCCAACAATTACTTTCCAGCCACTGAGACCAAGATGCTTCGCAATTCCGAATCCGATGCCCTTATTGGCACCTGTTACTAATACTGTTTTTTCTTTCATTCTTTAATTCTATTAAGTTTGAAATCTGCTTACAAAGTCATTGCAAGCCGAACGCAGAGAGCTCGCCCTATGCTGTGGCACCACCTGACTTCGCAATCGAATTTATTCGAGTGCAAAGGTACGAAAAAAAA
>CACZRQ010000228.1 GCA_902783615.1 uncultured Bacteroidales bacterium
AGCAAGCTGACGAACATCATCTTCTCTGTGCTCCAATATGAACAACCTTAACCTGTTTTCCATATTCTCTCTTCTATCCTCTAAGCTCATGGTATCACCTTGTATTTCTCTCTCGCCACATTGCGACTCACCAAATTGAAGTGCCACCATTCAGAAGGTAACGACCTGAAGCCAGCTTGCCGCATGATTTTGATAAGCAACTTCCTGTTTTGCAGAGCCTCAGGACTAATGGCCGTATAATCGGTATGGGCTTCTCTGCCTAAATGGTCAACAAGTGTTCCCATCGTTATGGTATCGCCTTGTGCATTGACAATACTGATATCTACCGCTAATCCATAATTGTGCAGTCCTCCTCCGTGGGCTGGATTTGACACATAATTCTGTTGCTTCGTGCCTTTCACAGTGTTCCACATCAGTTGTTGGATATGCATGGGACGAGCAGCATCGAAAATGATGATATCATAATCTGGATGCGTTTCATGCAGCAATTGTTGCGCCTTGAGCAATGGGGCGATGGCATCGGGATGTAGGTATGCTTCACGCAAATCATTGTAAAGGCGTTTGCCAGTAAAGTTATCGTCTTTTGAGTACATCAGGTTCACCCGTATGCTGCTGTCTTGTTCAGCCACATTCACATATCCCAGCGAATCGAGATACAAAGCCGTCGGGCTTTTTCCTTGGGCAAGCGTCCTGTTGAACGGAAGCCAACCCAGCCAGAACAACAGCATACAGGCAATCAAGATGTTACTTCTTGTCATAGGCATGCAATGGATAATCAGTGGTATAGTGAAGTCCTCGGCATTCCTTGCGCTCCAAAGCCTGGCGGGTGATGAGGTAGCCCACATTAATCATGTTGCGTAATTCGCAGATATCCTTGTCGGCCTTGCTTTTCTTGAACAGTTTCTCCGTCTCTTCATACAGCAAATCGAGGCGGTCCCAAGCACGCCACAAACGAAGATCACTACGTACAATGCCTACATAGTTGCTCATGATTTCACCCACTTCACGAACGCTTTGTGTAATCAACACCTTTTCCTCATTGGTCAGTGTTCCTTCATCGTTCCATTCAGGCACAGCATTATTGAAGTAATACTCATCCACATGCGCCAGCGAATGTTTGGCAGCTGCATCGGCATATACTACAGCTTCGATGAGTGAGTTGGATGCCAATCGGTTACCACCATGCAAACCTGTGCAAGAACATTCGCCGATGGCATACAGGCGTTTGATGGATGAGCAACCATTTAAATCCACCTTGATGCCACCACACATATAATGGGCAGCAGGGCGAACAGGAATATACTCCTTGGTGATGTCGATTCCGATAGAGAGGCATTTCTTATAGATATTGGGGAAATGGTGCTTCGTTTCCTCTGGATCTTTGTGCGTAACATCCAGGCACACATGGTCGATGCCGTGAATCTTCATTTCCTTATCGATGGCTCGAGCCACAATGTCGCGAGGGGCTAATGACAATCGCTCATCGTATTTCTCCATAAAGGTTTCTCCGTTTGGCAAACGCAGGATGCCTCCATAGCCTCGCATTGCTTCTGTGATGAGGTAAGCTGGATGAGTTTCGCCTACATGATAGAGTGAGGTGGGGTGGAACTGTACGAACTCCATGTCCTGTACGGTTCCCTTGGCACGATATACCATTGCCTCACCATCGCCAGTGGCTATCACAGGGTTGGTGGTGGTTTGGTAAACGGCACCACAACCGCCTGTACACATGAGCGTTACCTTGCTTATATAAGTGTCCACCTTTTGCGTGTCTGGGTTCAGGATATAAGCTCCATAACACTCGATGTTAGGTGTGCGACGAGTTACCACACGACCCAGATGATGCTGTGTGATAATCTCCACGGCAAAATGGTTCTCCTTGACAACGATATCAGGATTCTGGCGAACAGCCTCCATTAATCCTCGCTGGATTTCTGCACCTGTATCATCGGCATGGTGCAAGATGCGGAACTCAGAGTGTCCACCCTCGCGATGGAGGTCGAAAGAACCATCTTCCTTTCGGTCGAAGTTAACCCCCCATTGTACCAGTTCCTTAATTTGCTCTGGTGCATTTCTCACCACCTGTTCCACAGCCTTGCGATCACTGATGTAGTCGCCCGCAATCATGGTATCTTCAATGTGCTTTTCGAAATTGTCCAGTTCCAGGTTTGTCACACTGGCCACGCCACCTTGTGCATATTTGGTGTTGGCCTCTTCCAAAGTGGTCTTGCAGATGATGCAAACGTTACCCTTCTTGGCACGTGCAATCTTCAGCGCATAACTCATGCCAGCTACGCCGGCACCAATAATTAGAAAGTCGTACTTATAAATCATAACACTTAAATTTCTTTGTTTGCACAAAATTACGTAACTTCGCAGCAAAATCAAACAAAAGATGAATAGAATTTTTCAAGCACGCATCACTTTAGGGCAATATTTGTTCCTTTTGCTCGTTATAGGCATAACTTTTTGGGCATTATGGACCAAAAATATCGGCTTGGCCTTGATGATGGTGATTGTTTTGTTGCTGAGTATCGAGAAACTGATACACACCACTTACACCATTACGGGTGATGGTTCCTTGGTATTGTACTATGGTAGGTTCATGAAAGGCAAAACCATTCCATTGGGGGATATAACGAAGGTGGAATCAGCTTACTCCATGAGTATATTCGGGTTTAAGTTGATGCGATGTGTGCTGGTGCATCATAATCAAAAGACAGAGGCCTTGATGCCTGTGAAAGAGAAGGAATTTGTAGAACTGATAAACGTAAAAACTCAAAAACTCAAAAGCTAAAATATGAAGTATCAAGTAGCAATTATCGGTGGCGGACCTGCGGGTTATACCGCTGCAGAAACAGCTGGAAAGGCTGGCTTGAGCGTGGTGCTCTTTGAAAAGAAGATCTTAGGTGGCGTTTGCCTGAATGAGGGGTGTATCCCTACCAAGACGCTGCTTTATTCAGCGAAGACATACGACAATGCGGTTCATGCCTCGAAATATGCCGTCAATGCAGGTGAAGTAAGCTTCGACCTGTCGAAAATCATAGCACGCAAACAGAAGGTTGTGCGCAAGTTGGTGTTAGGTGTGAAAGCCAAGCTAACGGCTCATCAAGTGCAGATTGTTTCTGGTGAGGCTTATATCATGGATAAGAATCATGTGCGTAGTGGAGAAGAGGTGTATGAATGCGAAAACCTTATCATCTGTACTGGTTCTGAAACCTTTGTCCCTCCCATTCCTGGCTTAGATAAGACTCCTTTCTGGACTCATCGCGATGCTTTGGACAATAAAGAGTTGCCTCAATCACTGGCCATTATTGGTGGGGGTGTGATAGGCATGGAGTTTGCTTCATTCTTCAATAGCTTAGGCGTTCAGGTAACTGTCATCGAGATGATGGATGAGATTTTAGGAGGCTTGGACAAGGAAATTGCTTCCCTGCTTCGTGCGGATTATGCCAAGAAGGGTGTGAAGTTCCACTTGAGTTCTAAGGTCACTTCTGTGTCATACGAAGAAGGATTACCCATCCGCGTGTTCTTTGAAAAAGACGGAGTGATGGAATCCGTTGAATCTGAAAAACTGCTGATGAGTGTGGGACGCCGACCTGTTTCTCAGGGTTTTGGTTTAGAGAACTTGAATCTGGCAAAGGGAGATCGTGGCCGCATCATGGTTAATGAGCAGATGCAGACTTCAGAATCTGGTGTATATGTTTGTGGTGACCTCACGGGTTTCTCGTTGTTGGCTCATACGGCTGTGCGTGAGGCAGAGGTAGCTGTCCATACCATCGTTGGTAAGGCAGATGCCATGAGCTATTGTGCCATCCCTGGTGTGGTTTATACCAATCCTGAAGTTGCTGGCGTAGGCATGACAGAGGAGACTCTCCAAAAGAGTGGCTTGTCTTACCAAGTGGTGAAGTTGCCAATGGCTTATTCAGGTCGTTTCGTTGCTGAGAACGAGGGCGTGAATGGTGTATGCAAGCTGCTGTTTGCTGAAGATGATACACTTCTGGGTGCTCATGTGTTTGGCAATCCCGCTTCCGAGATTATTACCTTGGCTGGTATGGCTA
>CACZRQ010000229.1 GCA_902783615.1 uncultured Bacteroidales bacterium
AAGATAGGGTTGGTAGCTCTCTGGATTGTCATCCCACATCCATCCTCTACCCCAATAGAGCGAATCCTTCATCGATACATCACCATAAACCTGCCCATCCAACACATGAAAAGGCAAGGCAGCTGTAAGGTCAATCAGTGTGTCGAGTGCTGTTTCCATCAGCTCAGGATCCATACCCCCAATCACATAGAGGTCACCATGCAAAGTATCGTTCGCCAATTGGCCTTTATACCACACCTCTGTTCGGAAAGGCTCCTGAGCCCGAGGCTGGTTCAATGCCGTGATAGCAGTGATAAGCTTCTGCGTAGAGGCAGGACGGCAAAGCTTATCGGCTTGGTAAGCATAGAGAGGCTGGTCAGCACTAAGATCATAGACTGACACCCCCACCTGCCCCCCTTGCGGTAGTTTTGCTTGTATCAGGGAATCGAGGCGATGAGCAAGTAGGCTATTAGCCCCCTCCTGAGCGAATGCCAGGAGAGGGAATACTAATAGCAGTATGAGGGATATTCTTTTCAATATTTACCAAATCTTTACGCGCTGACCTTCAGGACGCCACATCTTATCGCCTTCCTTCACATCAAACGCTTCGTAGAACTCTGTGGTGTTAGAAAGCGGCCCCAACACACGCCACTTGGCAGGAGCATGTTCGTCGCTCTTCACGCGAGTAGCCAAAGCCTCTGGGCGGAATTGCATCATCCAAGCCTGTGCATGACCCAAGAAATAACGTTGAGCAGGGGTAAAGCCACCAATAATCACATTATTCTTATACTGATCTGTTTTCTTGAATGCCTCGAAACCCATAATCAAGCCACCCAAGTCGGCAATGTTCTCACCTTGTGTATTCTCGCCATTGATGTGCAAGCCATCCACCACCTCATAGTTGTCGAACTGCTCCACAATCATCTTGGTCTTGGCCTCAAACTTCGCCTTGTCCTCGTCAGTCCACCAGTTCGTAAGGTTACCCTCAGCATCGTAGTTGCAGCCTGTATCATCGAATCCGTGAGTCACCTCATGACCAAATGTACTGCCTCCGATGATGGCATAAAGGATAGCATCGTCAGGCATGCGGCCATCGAAGCCAGGCACGATGATGTTGCAGCCAGGAATGCAGATTTCGTTGTTAGAAGGGCTATAGTAAGCATTGTAGGTCTGCGGTTGCATGTGCCACTCAGATCGATCTACAGGTTGACCATAACGGCTAATCATGCGTTTGAAGCTCCAACCAGCATAGTTCATCATATTGCGGACATAAGAATCGCGAGTAATCTCCAACTCACTCATATCCTTCCACTTATCAGGATAAGCCAATTTCATGTTCACTGCCTCGAGCTTCTTCAGGGCTTTTTCCTTGGTGGGTTCACTCATCCAGTCGAGATTCTTGATGTGGTTGGCAAACTCAGCCTTGATGGCATTGCCAATCTCCACAAACTTCTCCTTGGTACCTTTAGGAAGATACTCAGCCACATACACTTGACCAACCAAGTCGCCTAACACACGATCAGTAACATCCACCACTCGTTTCCAACGTGGACGAGGTTCCTGCACGCCACGAAGAGTCTTAGAATAGAAGTTGAAGTATTGCATGAACAGGTTATCGTCCAGGTAGTTGGCATAACCGTCCAGCAAGCCAACCTTCAGATAATCCTTCAGGTCATTGATGCTGAACTGCTTCAGGTGCCCATTCAAGGCGGTCAGAAACTCAGGCTGTCCCACCACAATGCTATCCACCTTGTTCAAGCCAACGGCATTCAAATAAGTGTTCCAGTTGAAGGCAGGCATCAGCTTGTTTACCTGAGCCACCGACATCTTGTTGTAGTTCTTGAATGGGTCTCGGGTATCTTCGGTTTTGCGAGAGCTCTTGGCCAGTGCCATCTCCAGTGCCATCACCTGATCGGCAGAAGCCTTAGCCTGAGCATCATCATAGCCCATTGTCTTGAACAGGCCCTGCATGTACTCTACAAATTTTCCACGAATATCAGCCGACTTGGCATCTTCGTCCACATAGAAACGGCGATCAGGCAAGCTCAAACCTCCCTGATTCAGACTCACGGAGTTTTCATTGCTATTCTTATCATCCTGAGAAACACTAAAACGGAAGAAACCACCACCGCCTATGGTGCGCAGATAAGCCAAGGTTGCAGGCAGATCAGTCAACGACTTCATGGCGTCAATCTTCTCAAACTCTGGTTTCAACTCATTGATACCATTGGCATTGAGTGCCACACTATCCATACCGGCAGCGTAGAGGTCACCTATCTTTTGCTTGTTGCTACCCTTGGGATTCTCGGTAGAAGATGCTTCCAAGCAAATTTGATAAACCTGTGCCTGAACAGTGTCGTCAACAGCGGTAAAGATGCCAGTGCTCTGCTCGGAAGCAGGAATGGGGTGCTGCTTGAACCAAGTACCATGGGCATACTCAAAGAAATCGTCTTGCGGACGTACAGAGGGGTCGATGTGCGAAAGAATAGGATCCACCGGCTCCTGTTGTTTGCATGATGTCAGTGCCACCAATGAACAGATGGCCAAACATGGGATTGTTTTCATCCAGTTACTTTTCATTGCTTTATATGTTAAAAATCGATTGCAAAGATAGTACAATTTGTTGGTAATGCTACAATGCCTCACGGAAAATCTCACCAACGGTAGGATGTGGGAAGACAATCTTCTTCCAATCCTCACGCTTGAGTTTGAGTTCGATAGCCATACCAGCCAAGGTAATAATCTCGGAAGCGGGATTGCCAAACACATGAGCACCCAGAAGTGTATCATCTTCAGCAAACAGCA
>CACZRQ010000230.1 GCA_902783615.1 uncultured Bacteroidales bacterium
CGAAGAGCGAAAAGGCGACATCATTGCCCGCATGAGTGGCGATGTACAGGAAATAGAAAATTCCATCATGGCGAGTCTCGACATGCTCTTCAAAAACCCCATCCTCATCATCTCCTATTTTGCCGCCTTGTTGGTGGTATCTTGGGAGCTCACCTTGTTTACATTGGTGTTTGTGCCCATCTTTGGCTGGTTCATGGGCTTTGTAGGCAGAAAGTTGAAGGCGAAGAGCATCAAGGCACAGTCGCTTTGGAGCGATACCATGAGCATTGTGGAGGAAACCTTGGGTGGCCTGCGCATCATCAAGGCATTCAATGCAGAAGAAAAGATGAATAAGCGTTTTGACAGAATTAACTCTGGCTATCGCGACCATATCATGAAAGTGAACATCCGCCAGTCGATGGCGCACCCCATGAGCGAGTTCTTGGGCACAGTAATGATAGTCATTGTCCTTTGGTTCGGTGGTATTCTGGTGCTTAATCAGCAAGTGCTCGATGGCTCAACTTTTGTCTATTACCTGGTGATTCTCTATAGCATCATCAATCCCTTGAAGGAGTTTTCGCGTGCCAGCTACAACATTCCAAAGGGTTTGGCATCTATGGAACGAGTGGATAAGATCTTGATGGCTGAGAACAATATCCGTGAGCCAGAACATCCTGTGCACATGGCTGATTTCCAGCATCAGATAGAATTTAGAGATGTCTCTTTCAAGTATGCCGACAAGTGGGTGTTACGTGATATCAACCTCACCATCGAGAAGGGCAAGACCATCGCTTTGGTAGGACAGAGTGGAGGCGGTAAATCCACCTTAGTTGACCTCATCCCTCGCTATTACGATGTGCAGGAGGGCGAGGTGCTCATCGATGGCATCAATGTAAAGGACTTGGGCATACACGATTTGCGCCAGCTCATTGGAAATGTGAATCAAGAGGCGATTCTCTTTAACGACACCTTCTTCAACAACATCTCTTTTGGGGTGGATGGTGCTACGCAGGAGCAGGTGGAGCAAGCGGCCCGCATTGCCAATGCCCACGAGTTTATCATGGCATCCGAGCAGGGTTACGACACCAATATCGGTGATAGAGGTGGCCGCCTTTCTGGAGGTCAGCGTCAACGTGTCAGCATTGCCCGTGCCATCTTGAAGAATCCACCCATCTTGATTCTCGATGAGGCTACCTCGGCTCTTGATACAGAGAGTGAACGCTTGGTGCAGGATGCCCTTGAACGCTTGATGAAGACTCGCACAACGGTGGCCATTGCCCATCGTCTCAGCACCATACGCAATGCCGATGAAATCTATGTGCTGCATGAGGGCAAGATTGTGGAAAAAGGCCGTCATGAAGAACTCCTGCAATTGGGAGGCTATTACAAGAAACTCAACGACATGCAGTCGTTAGGATGAAAAGTGAAGACTTCTTTTGATTCTTTCTTCCGTTCTTCCGCTAAATCTAAATAATCCATGTTTTATATAGATTATCATAGCGGAAGAAGTAGCGGAAGAAGCGGAAGATAAATGGCGATTTTAGGTCAAAACTACCTTATATTCGTTCGAAGAATGCAACTTTCTGAACGGAATATTGGGCGTGTTCCGCAGATTAATTCACATTTGACTGAGCAGCTTTTGATGCATATTGCAAAGTAAAGTTCATGGTCTTGCTCATGGAATCATATAAATACCTGTAATTCAATATTAGTTGAGTCCGCATGAGTCTTTCGTTACCAGACGCTCGGTCAGTAACTAACGGACTCTTGGTCAGTAGTTGCCTAACTCTTGGTCAGTAACTAACGGACTAACAGTCGCAAGGCGTGGGACAGACAATCGCAAGGCAACCAGTCGTCACTCGGCCACAGTCGGATGCCTAAGCAGAACAGCTTAAAAAGTCCACAAAGAAGCAACATATTAATCGAATAATCCAAGCTTTCAATGCATTATTTTTGCAAAAATTGCGTTTTTTCTTCCGCTTCTTCCGCCATTTCTTCCGCTATGATAACCAATGAAACAAAACAACTATCTCGATTTAGCGGAAGAGCGGAAGAAAGAATTGAGAAGAGAAAATCATTAATCATTTTCCCCTTGCATACGAGGCAAAAAATCTATGCTTTCACTACTAGTTGAGTCTTAGAGATATCTGCTAACACTTGTTTCATAGCCTGTTTTTTCACCACCTAAATTGACGCTGAACCATAATCGTCTATCATACTTATAAAGCATTGATTGTCTTTTGCAGTTCTTCTAAAAAGCGTGTGGCCTGCTGTCCATCCATCTGCACATGATGAAACTGGAAGGAGATGGGCAAGGTGGTTTTGAACCAGCTTTTGCGGTATCTGCCCCAAGCTAAAAACGGGTTGTTGTAGATGCCTGAGTACTGATTGACGATGCAGTCGAGTTCTGTGCCGACTAAAGCTGAAGCTCCAACGATAACGGCTTCACTGTCAAGTATATCCTGACAAGTCTGACTGACGGTCTGTGTCAGGTATAGGTAATTGGCGTTAAACTCTTCCAGATTGTCGTTGCTGACAATGTCGCAGAAACTCAGTCCTCCCTTTACATTGTTGACAATCATATTGATGGCGAGGCGGTCGTATTTATACAGCTTTCCGTTTCCTGGCAATAAGTAAAACTCCTCCATCCTGGATGCCGTTTTGGCAATGCACCAGCACAAGAGCATGTTGAACTTCATGCCTTTCTTCTTACTCATCTTATAAAGACGTGTCACATCAAAGGTCTTCATGAACGTCACCATTGGCATGGGCGATTTCATCCAGTGCTCAAACGCCTCTTTGCGATTCGTGTCTTTAGGGTCAATTTCCTGTTTCATCTTTCTATTTTATTATTTATTTATTTATTTATTCTTTTTAGGTAAAGCCATATCAAGACTATTGGAACAGCGTTGATTACCAAGGTCCATGGCGACTTGTAAATGCTGTCTGTCATGTAATTGGATACTGTTGGATATACGGCAAGTATAAGATAGCAAAGCAAATAATAAGCAATAGCCAGTTTGCGGTGCCTCAAATAGAACCAAGTGATGCCAAAGATAATCAGTCCGATGATAAGCAATGTGATGTAGGCTGCATTATTGCCAGCTTGAGATGTCACATCCACCCCAATCATCGAGGATAGAACAACTCCTCCAATAGAATAGCAAATCACGACAATGATAGCAGCTATTAGTGAGGTAGTTATGTCTTTGGGAAACGAGATGGTTTTCTTATCTATTCCAGCCACTAAGTATGAGAACGCAAATACTTGAATGATCACTTCGGGTAAGCCAAAGACATGAAGCTGCCAAGGGAGTTGGGTGTAAATGATTCCTTCTATGGAACCAGGGGAAGGGCCAGGTGTGTTGATGATCCCTATAACAAGGATAATCAAAAACAGTTTGATAAATGCGTGCTTGTCTTCTATTATATAAGGGCGGAACAATAGGCATATCACTCCAAATAGAATGCCACGAAGAATTTGGAACACGGGCCCGATGAAGCTACTTGTAGAGTCAAAAGGACGCATGAAATAAGCCGTGTTTCCTAATTGATATAGTTCCCTATAGTTGAATAAGGAGGAAAAGATAATACCCGCAACTATGTAAGTGATGATGTGGTAGATTGTCACTTTCAGTACATATCGGGAATTAGAGACTTGCTTAACTTCGGTGTTTTTATCCATCGTCATACTTTTTGGGGGGCAGTACTGTTTTTGTATTCAAAAAAGAAAAAATCTGTCCAGCCAGTATTCTCGGCATAGAGGTGCTGTTTGCCACGGTACTCGAAGCCCAAATGCTCGTAGAGCTTGTGGGCAGGGGTGTTGGAGGCAAGAGCATCTAGCCGTATGGCTTGTATGCCATTGTTTTTAGCCAAGCGGATTGCTTCGCGCACCATTTCAGAACCAATACCTTTGCTTTGATAATCAGGATTGACAGCCAAGATGTGAATGACTGCTGCTTTGTCGTCAGCCACCTGCTGCAACCACTCTATGGCGTGATAGTCCTCACCTTGGTACATCGTGACAGCCATCGCCCCCACAATTACATCCTCTTCTTTATAGAGATACATGCTACCCTCTTCGATGTAGGCTTTAATGCCTTCCAGTGTAGGGTGTTTTCTCTTGCTCCATCGAGCATATTTCTCTATCTCTGGAGTACGATCTGTTACATCATCATAGAAAGTGATGATGGCGTCAAATTCTTTTTGTGTTGCTAATTCTAATCTCATATATTACTATTTCTATTTATTCTTTAGTTCGTCATTGCAAAAATACATAGAGTTGTGATATGCTCCAAATTTTTGGGATATTCTGTGCGTTTTTGTGATGAATGAAAGTCCTTAAGATCATTTTTCTTCGCGTTTTATGCAACTATCGGGAAACTTTCGTATCTTTGCAGCGATATTTAAACGAAGGATGTATGACTGAGATTTACAAACAATATAGACTGACCTCTATGGAGGAGCCGACTGATGAGATGCTTCGAGCTCTGATGGAGGATGTAGGCAAGGCTGCACGCGAGTCAAGTGCCATGGCTGAGGCTGAGAAGCAGAGGCGCCTATCCGAAGTTGCCCATACAATTGCCGTCCGACGTTCCCAACGCAAACATGTGCTCTATGATTGACCGCCGTCCTACACTTTGCGTTGTGGCTGGCCCTAATGGCTCTGGCAAGACCACAACGACCATCCAACTGCTAAACGACGAGTGGGCAGCAGATAGTTTGTATATCAATCCTGACAACATTGCTCAAGAGATTTTTGGCGACTGGAATTCTCCAGAAGCTGTACTGAAGGCAGCGGAAGAAGCCACTCGATTGCGCTACGAATGTCTGGAACAGGGGCGTGATTCCGTATTCGAGACGGTCTTCTCTGCATCTGAGAAACTGGAGTTCCTGCATAAGGCCAAAGCCGCTGGCTTTTTTATCCGCCTGTTCTATGTATGCACTTCAGACCCAGCCATCAACGTAGCACGCATCACCCAGCGCTATCTTAATGGTGGTCACGAAGTTCCCATTTCGAAGATTATCTCTCGCTACTATAAGTCTCTCATCAATGCCGAGGAAGCCATTTCCTTTGTTGATCGAGCCTACGTTTATGACAACTCCATTGACAACCAACTTCCTCGTCTGCTCTATCGTACCACCGGTGGACAACTCTTCAAGCAATATACCGACAGCATCCCTGAATGGGCGATGACACTGATTAAATTGTAATCCTCTATGGCAAGTAGTACTGACTTTGTTCAATACATTGCCGACCCGCGCGCTGCTGCTGGTTAGATCTTCGCAACCTTAATGCACATCTTGCTGCCGTTATTAATCATGGCTATTAGAGCCTCACAAGTCTCGTAGCTGATGCAACTTCCAGCAATCCCCCCACAAAAAATATGTTGCTCATTGCGTTGAAACCAAACACCCAACATTCAAGGGCAATCCAAAGCAAGAGGATGATACCACAGGTTAATACTGCTTTTGGTGCCAAAGGGGACTTCTTGAATAGCAAGTAGGCAGCAGCCGACTGACTGAAGCCAATGACGAATAGCAGCACAAAGCCCGAGGGGATAAAGTCTTGAAACAGCACATTTCCCCAAGGCATTTTCGCCCTCAGCATTTCCAGCAATGGCTCGCAGCCACACATCATGCCCATGGGGTCTATCCACATCATCAAGGCACCTACCACTGCCCCGATGCCGATGAACAAGGTCAAGAACTTCTGCAGTTTCATCATGCATTCATCGCTTCTGGCCCGTATTCCATTTCAAACCCTTTCCATTCCTCTCCGTCAATCGTATAGGTATCTTCGCCTGTAATGCGGAAACCAACGGATTTGTAACATTCAAGGGCAGAGATGTTGTCAGAAAACACACCCAGGGAGATGTGCTTTGCACCTAATTCCTTCTGTGCATAATCAACAGCAAGGCGCAGCATCTGCTTGCCATAACCCTTACCCCGTTTCGAATCATCTACGATGACAAAGCCAAAACGGACTACGGTTTTATCCTCCGAAGGATATCTCAACAGGATGTGTCCAACGATTTCCTCTTCCACGAAAGCCGTTAGAGGATGCATGTTATCACCCTTGTATTGCTCCATCATCTCTTCTGGTTGTGCAGGGAAATCTTTATACCTGTCAGCACTCCATCGACGAAATGCTAGCTTGTCTTTGCACCAGCCCAGAATCGTCTCTGCATCGTTTGGACAGAATGTTTCGAGTCTCATGGTTCTGCTCATATTTCTGATTACTGTAAAAAAATAATGTCATTTACTTAATCCATTTATGTCTTGTTCTTTCTCCTTTTTCCCTTTCTTCTTGCGCCTTGCATCTATTTCATGGAAGAGAGCAAAGAATATTGCAAGCAGAAGCCCCATTACAATCCAA
>CACZRQ010000231.1 GCA_902783615.1 uncultured Bacteroidales bacterium
AATACCACTCCATCTTGATGGAGCCTTGGGATGGTCCTGCCGCCCTACTCTTCTCAGATGGACGCTATGCTGGTGGTATGCTCGACAGAAATGGTCTGCGCCCCAGTCGCTATACCATTACCAAACAAGGTATGATGGTGGTGGCATCGGAAGTGGGTGTGATGGACTTCGAGCCAGGCAATGTGGTCAGCAAAGGTCGCCTGCAGCCTGGCAAGATCCTGCTCATCGACACACAGGAAGGAAAGGTCTATTATGATGGCGAGATCAAGGAACAGTTGGCCAAGGCGCATCCCTACCAGCAGTGGTTGAACGAGAACCGTGTGCAGTTGGAGAAGCTGAAGAGCGGTCGCCATGTGGAGAACAGTGTGAGCCATCTTGAAAGCAAGCTGGTGAACTTCGGCTTCGGCCAGGAGGACATCGACCGCACCATTGTGCCGATGGCTACAACAGCTCAGGAACCTGTGTCGGCGATGGGAAACGACACCCCATTGGCTGTCATCAGCGATCGTCCACAGCCTTTCTTCAACTATTTCCGTCAGCAATTCGCCCAAGTGACCAACCCAGCCATCGACCCCATCCGCGAGGAACTGGTGATGAGCCTGACAGAATACATCGGTGCCGTTGGCACTAACATCCTGAAGCCAGATGCCAGCAATTGCAAGATGGTGCGATTGCCACAGCCCGTGCTTACAAACACACAACTCGACATATTATGCAACATCCGCTACAAGGGATTCAAAACCAAAAAGTTGGCAACACTCTTTGAAGTGGAAAAGGGAGAAAACGGATTGCATCAAGCCCTTGACAATCTGTGCAAAGAGGCTGAGGTGTGCGTAGATGAGGGGGTGAACTACATCATCCTTTCCGACCGCGACATCGACGAGACCCATGCAGCCATCCCTTCCCTGCTGGCGGTTTCTGCTGTCCACCATTATCTGATTAGCGAGGGCAAGCGCGTACAGACCGCCCTCATCGTGGAGAGCGGTGAGATACGCGAAACCATGCATGCCGCATTGCTGCTGGGCTATGGTGCCTCAGCTCTGTGTCCTTATATGGCATTCGCCGTGCTCGACGATTTGGTGAAGAAGGGAAAGATTCAGGAAGAATACACCACAGCCGAGAAGAACTACATCAAGGCAGTGGATAAGGGATTGAAGAAGATCATGTCAAAGATGGGCATCTCCACCATCCGCTCCTATCGTGGCGCAAAGATATTCGAGAGCATCGGATTGAGCGAGGATTTGCTGAGACGCTATTTCGGCACAGAAACCAGCACCATCGGAGGCATCGGGTTGAAAGAGATTGCCCGCGATGCAATCCGCATGCATGAAGCTGCAAAGAATCATAGCCTTTTGCAGAACCAAGGTCAGTTCTCTTGGCGCAGGGATGGAATCCTGCATGCCTGGAATCCTGAAACGATTGCTAACCTGCAGTTGGCCACACGATTGGGCAGCTATAAGAAGTTCAAGGAATGGGCTGCGATGGTGGATGAGAAGGAAAGTCCCATCTTCATTCGCGACTTCTTCAGCTGGAAGAAAGCTGCCAATCCGGTTCCTCTGGAAGAGGTAGAGCCTGTGGAAAGCATCGTGAAGCATTTCGTGACAGGAGCCATGAGCTTTGGCGCATTGAGCATCGAGGCACACGAGGCATTGGCCATCGCCATGAACAAATTGGGCACCAGAAGCAACACGGGCGAGGGCGGCGAGGACAACGCGCGCTATCATGCTGAGGTGGATGGCATCTCGCTGTCGAGCAAGACGAAGCAGATTGCCAGTGGACGCTTTGGTGTGACCACTGAATACCTGGTGAATGCCGAAGAGATACAGATCAAGGTAGCACAGGGCGCAAAGCCAGGTGAAGGCGGACAACTGCCTGGCTTCAAGGTGAATGAAATCATTGCAAAGACCCGTAATGCCATCCCGGGCATCTCGCTCATTTCTCCCCCACCTCACCACGACATCTATAGCATCGAGGATTTGGCGCAACTCATCTTCGATTTGAAGAACGTGAACCCCACGGCTGCCGTGAGTGTGAAACTCGTGGCAGAGAGTGGTGTTGGCACAATCGCCGCTGGTGTGGCCAAGGCTAAGGCCGATCTCATCGTCATCAGTGGTGCCGAGGGTGGTACGGGCGCTTCGCCAGCCAGTTCCATCCGCTATGCAGGCATCTCGCCTGAGATAGGACTGGCAGAGACTCAGCAGACACTGGTCATCAACGGACTGCGTAATCATGTGCGTCTGCAAACCGACGGACAGCTGAAAACGGCTAAGGATGTGATTATCATGGCGATGTTGGGAGCTGATGAGTTTTCATTCGGTACATTGCCACTCATCGTGTTGGGTTGCGTGATGATGCGCAAATGTAACACAAACACCTGTCCGATGGGTGTGGCAACACAGAATCCTGAATTGCGCAAGCATTTCCAGGGACATGCTGACTATGTGGTCAACTTCTTCACATTCTTGGCAGAGCAAGTGCGCGAATACCTCTCGGAGATAGGCGTACGCTCCATCCGGGAAATCATTGGCCATACCGAACTGATTGTGGTGAACACCAACCACGCTACCGAGAAGCAAAAGACCATCGATTTCGCCCGTCTGCTGCATAAGCCTGAAAGCGAGAAGAATATCTGCTGGGATGGTGGCGAGTTCACAAAGGTGAGCGGCGTGAAGGACGAAGAGATCATCCGTGCTGCACAGAAGGCCATCGAACGGCAGGAGGAAGTCACCCTCGATTATGCCATCAGAAATACCGACCGAGCCACCACTACGATGCTCTCAGGCATCATTGCCCTGAAATATGGGGAAAAGGGATTGCCTGACGACACCATCAACATCAAGTTCAAGGGATCTGCGGGTCAGTCGTTTGGCGCATTTGCCGTTCACGGCCTGAACCTCAAGCTTGAAGGAGAATGCAACGACTATTTCGGCAAGGGACTCTCTGGTGGCCGCATCAGCATTCTGCCACCAGCCAGAAGCAGCAGCGTCTTCCGCGCAGAAGACAACATCATTGCCGGTAATACGGGTCTGTATGGAGCCACCTCTGGCGAACTATATATAAATGGTAGGGTTGGCGAACGCTTTGCCGTCCGCAATTCAGGAGCCATTGCCGTCGTCGAGGGCGCAGGCGACCATTGTTGCGAATACATGACAGGCGGCCGAGTGGTGGTATTGGGCGATACAGGACGAAACTTTGCTGCCGGCATGAGCGGTGGTTTGGCCTACGTCTATGACCGCAACCACAACTTCGACTACTACTGTAATATGGATATGGTGGAGCTCTCACTCGTGGAGGACAGCGTCGGCCGCAAGGAATTGCTCGAACTGATTCGACAGCACTATCTGCACACGGGCTCAGCCCTCGCAGGTCGCATGCTCGACGATTTCTCGAAGTATATCGACGACTTCATCCAAGTTGTCCCCATCGAGTACAAGCGTGTGTTGGAAGAAGAGAAGATGGCGCGTCTGCACGAGAAGATTGCCGACATCCAGCGAGATTATTAATCATCATTCTTAATTATTCATTATCATCATGGGAAATCCAAAAGCATTTTTAGAGATACATCGCCAAGAGGCGGGATATCGTCCTATTCACGATAGAATCCTCGATTTCGGAGAGGTGGAACAGACTCTCAATACACGCGAACGCAAACTGCAGGCGAGTCGATGCATGGACTGTGGCGTGCCGTTCTGCCATTGGGCTTGTCCGTTGGGCAACAAGGCACCCGAGTGGAACGATGCCCTGTATAAGGGCGATTGGGAATTGGCCTATCGCTTGCTCAACAGCACCAACCCATTCCCCGAGTTTACTGGACGCATCTGCCCTGCCCTTTGCGAGAAGGCTTGTGTGCTGAACCGCTATAACCACGAGCCAACCACCAACCGCGAAGACGAAGCTGCCATTACCGAGGCTGCTTTCCGTGAGGGATATATCCAGCCTTGCACCGATATTGTGCGAAACGGTAAAAGTGTGGCAGTAGTCGGCGCGGGTCCTGCTGGCCTTGCTGCTGCCAACTATCTGAACCTCATGGGCTATCAGGTCACCGTTTTCGAGAAGAACGAGGCCGCAGGCGGTTTGCTCCGCTACGGCATACCTAACTTCAAGCTCAACAAGGCGCTGATTGATCGCCGTATCCGATTGCTGGAGGCAGAAGGAATTGAATTCCATTTTAATGAAGAATTAAGAATTAAGAATGTAGATAAGAATGAAGAATCCCTGACTGATGAATCCAATTCTTCATTATCCACTCTTCATTCTTCATTCGATGCTGTGGTCATCGCTACAGGTACCCCTATTGCCCGCGACCTCAACATTCCTGGCCGTGAGCTGAAAGGCGTGCATCTGGCACTCGAGTTGCTCTCTCAGCAGAACCGCGTGCTGGCAGGCATGGAGTTCAGCAAGGATGAGCGGGTAACAGCCAAGGGCAAGGACGTGCTGGTGATTGGTGGTGGCGACACGGGCAGCGACTGCATTGGCACCGCCCATCGTCAGGGCTGCAAGAGCGTCACACAGATAGAGATCCTGCCCAAACCAGTGGAAGGTCCCGACGACCCGCCGAACCCTTGGCCAAACTGGCCTCGCACGCTGAAAACCACCTCGTCGCACGAAGAAGGATGCACCCGTAGGTGGAACATCAACACCTTGGAGTTCTTGGGTAAGGACGGCAAACTGACAGGCGTGAAGGTGGAGGAAATCGACTGGGAACCCAATCCCGCAGGCGGTCGCCCCATCATGGTCAAGAAAGGCAAGCCCGAAGTCATCAAGGCCGAACTGGTACTCTTGGCGATGGGATTCCTCAAGCCCGAGCATCCGCAATATCCCGAGAATGTTTTCGTTTGTGGCGATGCCGCCAATGGAGCCTCGTTGGTGGTGCGCGCTTTGGCAAGCGGAAAACAGACAGCTTTCAAGGTAGATCAGTATCTCAAGCAAAACAGGTGATGGTTACAAAAAGGCGATTTGCAGCTGTTGACGGCACGAAATTATAAGGATTTTCGGTACGAATCATGCTAAACTGTTAGCCATAGAGAAAATCTTCAAACAAAAAGTTGTGGAAAAATTTGTAAATCTAACTTTTTGCTGTAATTTTGCCCATGAAAACAAACAAAAAGACAACTATAATTAGATAATGAATAACAAAAGGTCACATATTATTGGTTTCACGAAGATGCATGGTTGCGGCAACGACTACATCTATGTAAACACGATGCAATACGAGGTGCCTTCGCCTGCCGAAGCGGCCATCCAATGGAGCAACCGCTTCAAGGGCATTGGCTCCGACGGGCTGGTGCTGATCGGCAAGTCGCCTGTTCCCGAAGCCGACTATTCCATGCGCATCTTCAATGCCGACGGCTCTGAAGCCATGATGTGTGGCAATGCCTCCAGGTGTATAGGCAAATACCTGTATGAACGTGGTTTCACCCGCAAGACGGAAATCCGCCTACTCACCCTTTCTGGCATCAAGACCCTGTGGCTGCATCTGTCATGCGATGTGGTGGAAAGCGTCACCGTCGATATGCTGGAACCCAAGCTCCAGGAAGCTTCGCAGTTTGTGGCCGACAGCGACCTGCCCTTGGGTACCTTCGTTTCCATGGGCAATCCCCATTACGTCATCTTCACCGATGATGTGAACCAGGTAGGCAGCAAGGGACCCGTGCTGGAGCATCATCCCGCTTTTCCGCAACGCTGCAACATCGAGTTTGCCAACGTGTTGGCCGATGGCTCCATCCGCACCCGTGTGTGGGAACGAGGCAGCGGCATCACCCAAGCTTGCGGCACTGGTGCCTGCGCCACAGCCGTTGCAGCCGTTGTCACAGGAAAGGCACCCTGCACATCAACCATCGTGATGGACGGCGGCAAG
>CACZRQ010000232.1 GCA_902783615.1 uncultured Bacteroidales bacterium
CCGAGTGCCACACGGCAACCTGCATGATGTGAAGGGCTATGGCTTAGGGCTCTTCTATGTAAAGAGCCTCATGGAGAAGCATGAGGGTAGTGTAAGCTTGCAAAGCACTGATGGGAAAGGCAGTACATTCACCTTAACATTTCAGCAACCATGAACGAGATAAAGGTTTTGTTAGCAGAAGATGAGCAGACGTTGGCGATGATCATCAAAGACACTTTGGAAACACAAAGGTTCAACATCCGAATCGCTAAAAATGGCGAGGAAGGTCTCCGTATGTTTTTCGAGCAGAAGCCCGATGTGCTGGTGGCTGATGTGATGATGCCCCGCATGGATGGCTTTGAGATGGTCCGTCAGATCCGCCAAAGCGACAAGCACACCCCTGTGCTTTTCCTCACGGCTCGCTCAGCCATCAATGATGTGGTGCAAGGCTTTGAGTTGGGTGCCAATGATTACCTGAAGAAGCCCTTTGGGATGCAGGAACTGATTGTGCGCATCAAATCGTTGGCTGGCAGGTTAATGCCTTCACCAGAAGATAATGCCAAACATCATGCATGGCTGGAAATAGGACAATATCACTTTAATCCTACTCTACAACGGTTGCAGATTGCTGATATGGACATCGAACTGTCTTTCCGTGAAAGCGAAATCCTGCGTCGCCTCTGTGAGAATCGCAATCAAGTGGTGAATACCCAAAACATCCTCTTAGAACTCTGGGGCGATGACAGCTTTTTCAATACCAAAAGCCTACATGTCTTTATCACCAAGCTGCGCCATAAATTGTCAAAAGACCCAATGATTCGCATAGTAAATGTCAGAGGAATCGGATACAAGCTGATTGACTGATAATCCTCATAGGGACCTTTGGCAATCTCTTTTGCCCTTTCTGGTAGGATGTTCAAAAAACGGGATAAATTTGAAATCGTTTTTTTAGACACCCTACCTTTTGGGGTGAAGGCGAACAATGGGACAATATATAAATTGACCCTATTGGTGCCGTAGGTATTTTACTGCGTAGATGCGAAAAAATAACAATGATTAATCATTGAAAATTAATAATTATTTTGTATCTTTACAGCCATAATCAAATACCAAATTAATATGAGGACAACATTGTTTGCTTGTTTCATGCTGACGACGGTGGCTGCCTCGGCTCAGATTTTGCCCGACTCTGTTGTTGTGACGGGTTCCATGAGCACGGTGACTCAGGAGCGAATGAACAAAGGTTTAGTTATCAATTCATTGGATGCTCTGGCGGGTCAAGCGGCAGGTGTGCAGGTACAGTCGGGCGGCAATCACGAGGCGATGCTTTCGGCTGTGCGAGTGAGAGGTACCACATCGCTCACGGGTGGCAACGACCCACTGGTGATCATCGACGGCGTGCAATCAGACATCGTCACGCTGAGCACCATCTACCCCGCTGACATCGAGAGCTTCACCATCTTGAAGGATGCATCGGAGACATCACAGTATGGTAGCCGCGGTGCGGCTGGTGTCATACAAGTGGTGACGAACAAAGGTAAGGCAGGACAGTTCCATATAGCCTACGATGGCAGTATGGGTTTTCAGCACACCTACAAGAATCTCCACATGCTCAATGCCAACCAGTTCCGTCAGGCGGCCAGCAATCTGGGGATGAGCATCATAGATAAAGGCGCTGATACAGACTTCACCGAAGCTCCCATCCGCACAGGTCTTGTGCAGAATCACCACATAGCATTCGGAGGTGGTTCGGAGACGGCAAACTATCGTGCCTCTATCGGTATGACAGACCACAAGACAACGGTCAAGAGCTACAACCTGCGTAACTACATTGCTAAGCTGGACTTGCACCAGAAGGCCTTTGACAACCATCTGACGGTTGACCTCGGTGTGCTGGGTTCCCTGCAGGACAACAATGTCATCCCCTTCAGACAGAAACTGTTCTATTCTGCTGCCACCTTCAATCCCACTTTCCCGGCAGGCACTAACGTTTCGGGCGGCTACGACGACGTGACTGAAGCTTGGTGGATAAACAATCCCTATGCGCTGCTGACTATGAAGGAGGATGAGGACAACGCTCACGTGAATGTACACGCGAAGGCAACTGCAGATTTGGGATATGGACTGACGCTGACGGCATTCGGTAGCTATTCGTATAACGACATCGACAATGCCCACTATTACCCCACCTACGTGTGGAGTCACGGAGAAGCCTATCGAGGTGACAGAAAGAACATCGAACTGCTTGGAAATATTACCCTGAACTGGAGGGGACTGTTGGCTGAGCGTCACCAGCTTGAACTGTTAGGACTGATAGAAGGGAAAAGGGATAAGGATAAAGGCTTCTATGTCACCTCGTCCAATTTTGAAACCAACGCCTTTGGATACGACAACCTATCGGCAGGAGCCATCAGACCTTGGGAAGGCACAAACTCCTTCAACTTCAGTTCGAGCTTGATGTCATACATGATGAAGGCGCAATACACCTACAACGATCGCTATACGCTCAACGTCAGTGCCCGTATCGACGGCTCCTCGATGGTGGGCGAGAACAATCGCTGGGATTTCTTTCCCTCTGTCAGTGCCGCATGGAACATTTCGAAGGAGAAATGGATGGAACCGTTGAAGCGATATATCTCGAAGCTTAATCTGCGTGTGGGCTACGGTAAGAGTGGCAACCTTGGAGGTATCGATGCCTTCATGTCGCAACAGCTCATCCGTCCGAACGGAGTGGTGAGTGTAGGAGGTATGCCTACAACTACCTTAGGCATCATACGCAACGCCAATCCCGACCTGAAATGGGAAATCAAGCGCACCTTCAACGTAGGTCTTGACATGGGCTTTTGGAACAACCGTATCGTACTGACTGCCGACTTCTACTTGTCACATACCAGTGACATGCTCTACAGCTACGACGTTCCTGTGCCCCCCTACACCTACGACCACCTGCTGGCAAACCTCGGCAAGATGCGCAACCACGGTTTTGAATTTGGATTCGGTATCACCCCAATCCGTGAGAAAGACCTGGAGCTGACCGTCAACATGAACTGGTCATTCGAGCGCAACAAGCTCACCACACTGAATGGCTACTATAACGGACAGTACCTGACAGCTCCCAGCGTCAAGGGCATCAGCGGACTATACGGCGCAGGCTACCATGGTGGCAGCGGCGTCTGCTTTCAAATTGTAGGACAACCGCTTGGTGTCTTCCTCCTGCCCCACTTCGAGGGTTTCAGGGAAAATGAGACTGGAGGCAAGGAATATATCGTCTCTGACGAAAAATACATCTGCGGACAAGCCACCCCTAAGGCTACAATGGGTTCGAACATTGCCCTGCGCTATAAGCAGTGGGACATCACCGTACAGGTGAACGGTGCCTTTGGCCATAAGATATACAATGGTACGTCACTGTCGTATATGAACATGCTCTCAATGCCTAACTACAACGTGATGCAGGGAGCCCCCGAGATGAACATCCAGGATCAGACCATCAGCGACTACTGGCTGGAGAACGGTGACTACGTGAACATCGACTATGTGAAC
>CACZRQ010000233.1 GCA_902783615.1 uncultured Bacteroidales bacterium
TCGCCCCTACGGGGCTTAACCATACCATTCGTCTGGTCAATGATGCCTCAATGGGGCTAATCCTTGCAGGCGCACATGTGATCTATCGCCCCTACTTAGAGTCTTAATACTTTAGATAATAACTCGTTGGCAATTTGATAGGCAATAATTATGCCAATCACCTATACATGGTCCCGCTGCTATAACACCTCCTGCCACACCATCCAACTCGTCATTGCTGAGCTCTTCACGCATTACCACTTGGGCATCTTTGTCAACACCCTCAACGGTGAGTTTCTTCACTTGGTCGTCGATTTCGATCTGCACGACTCGCTTGTTTTTTTCTGTTGCCATAGTTTATATGATTTTAGTTGTTTTAATGGCACAAAGATAGATAAAAATATAGAAACCTCAAATGAAAATGGTTCCTTTTTTAAGCATCACCGATTAATCTCCCTGATGACTCGGCAGGGGTTGCCAGCAGCGAGAACATGGGCAGGGATGTCTTTCGTGACCACTGAGCCGGCACCGATTACTGAGCCATCGCCAATGGTGACTCCAGCAAGCACCACCACATTGGCCCCTATCCAGCAACCATTGCCAATGGTGATGGGCAAGGCTCGCGTGCGCCAACGGTATTCACCGCTCTCTGGATTCCAGTTGGGCGTGAGGCGTTCGGTCAGCTCCACGGGGTGCGAAGCGGTGTTCAGATGTACGCAGGGAGCAATGAGCACATCGTTGCCAATGGTGATGCGGTTGTTGTCGATGAACGTGCAGTTGAGGTTGACGCTGACGTTCGAGCCGATGAAGATGTTGGTGCCAAAGCCGCAGGTGAAGTTGTCGCCCACGCTCACGTTTGTACCCACAGCACCAAACAGCTCCTTGAGCATCTGCTTGCGCTCACCCCGTCGCGCGTAGGGGGTGGCATTGTATCTGGCACACCACTCCGAGGCTCTGGCCTTCGCTTCGATGAATTCTGGCGAATGGCAATCGAACCATTCGCCAGCCATACATTTTTCCTGCTCTGTCTTCATGATTTCCAAGAGATGGTTATTTGAAAATCAGCTGTACGAAGGCACTGAGGTTGCGACGCCAAACCTTCCATTCATGGGCACCTGGGTACTGCTCCCATACCACGCCCTTGTAGCCCTTGTCGAGAAGCTTCTGCTTGAAGTCGAGCATGCCGTCGATGCGGTTGTCCTGCTCGCCACAAGCCAAGTAGATGACATCGAACTTGTTATACTTGGCAGGGTTGGTGTACATGCCTGGGAAGTGCTGCTCGGCATCGAATGGTGCTCCACCAATGGCCGATGAGCCAATGAGGCCAGACGAGAAGATGCCCACGTTGGCAAACACATCCACATTACGGAAGGCGATGAAGAACGACTGGCCACCACCCATGGAGAGACCTGCCACAGCGCGACCCTTGCGGTTCTTGATGACTGGGTAGTTCTTCTCGATGTAAGGCACGATGTCGGCCACGAGGGATGAATAGTTGTCGAAGTTGGAGCCGTACTTGGTGGTAATCTCCTTGGTGGGAATGCCTAAGGTTTGGGCAGCATACTGGTTGGGGTTGCCATTAGGCATCACCACAATCATAGGTTTCGCCTTGCCTTGGGCAATGAGGTTGTCGAGAATCTGGCAAGTGCGACCCAGGGTTGACCAGGCATCCTCGTCGCCACCGCCACCATGCAGCAGATAGAGCACGGGGTATTTCACATTCTTGTTGTTGCGGTCGTAACCTGCTGGGGTATAGACATACATGCGACGCGTCATGTCATTCTCGGCAGAGTAGTACCACACATGCTCCACATTGCCAGGCTTGCTGCTTTCGGCATATTGGTCGGCATAGCCGCCAGGGATGAGCAGGGCGTTCATGTAGCGGGATCCGTCGCGCTGAACCTGCACATTGGAGGGGTCGAGCATTGTCACGCCATCCACCACGATGTTGTAGGTGTAGAGCTCAGGGGCAGGTTGTGGGGTGCTGACGCTCCACACGCCGTTGGCGTCCTGCGTCATGGGCAGTTGGTTGGCGTTGTAGCCAAGCCATGAGGCTGATACGCTGACCTTGCGGGCTTTGGGGGCCACGAAGCGGAAGGTCACGCTGTCGTTCTTTACTTCAGGTGATTTCACACCTGCACGGAACATCAATGAGTTCATTTCCTGTCCAAAGCCGGAAATGCTGGTTACAAGGGCTAATGCCAATGCAATGAATTTGAATTTCTTCATAATGGTAATTATTTTAAAATTATAAAAATTTACATTTGACCCAATGAACACCGCAAGTGCTTGGGTGATCAAAATACAATCTGGATGCTGAAAGCATCCCCCTCCAATAGCCACTGGTTATTGGCAGTTTTGTTGTTATCTGACGCTGAAAGCGTCACCTCATAATAGCCGCGGGTTCGTAGAACCTGCGGTTTACGTTGGCGTATCCATAATTGCACTCTGAAAGAGTGCCCCTGCATCATGCTGGGCGACGCTTTCTATCGCAAATCGCTCACGCTCGGGATAGTTCAAGCAAGCTTGACTCTCCACTCGCTTACTCGCGATTTTCAGCGTCGATATTTTTTATTCATCCTATCCGTAGGTACCGGCTTTGCCGGCACCCACGGCTATTATACGGTGACGCTTTCAGCGTCACGGCAGCTTCGTCAAATCTGCCTTGATCAGGCAATGGTCGCTCAGCATGGCATCGTTGATCACTTTGACGTTGCTGATGGCAAAGCCCTTGGTGATGATGTTGTCAAGATAGCTACTGAGCTTGCTTCCTGCAGGATAGGTGAGGATGTCGCCCAAATAGCCATGATTGGCCATATCGTAGCCAGCCTTGAAGAAAGCATCGTATTCATCCGTCTTACCCACGTTCCAATCGGCACACATGATGACATACTTGTCGTTCTTGAATGCCTCGATGAGTTCCTGAATCTGAATGGCGCGATAGGGAGCCCCATTCTCACCTTGGTTCCAATCCAAATGGGTGGAAACCACCTTCACGATGTCGCCATCCATCCGTATGGTGGAAACCAGGTAGTAGCGAGTCTGCACCATCTTTGTAAACATCACCGTATCAGTGGAAAGCACCTCAAATCCATTGCTGAAGATGGCGTTGCAGTTGTAGTCGTACTTGGGGCCAACCTGTGCCTCCTTGTAATTGGAGAGGATGGCATCGCGCGCCACTACGGCAGGCTGCTTGTCTGTGGCATTCACCATCAGGGGGTTATACTCTATCAATGCCAGAATGTCGGCATTCAGCTCGTTGAAATAGGCACGATAGGTCTGCTGGTAGAAATCCAGCACTGCATGGTTTAGGGTGGTGTCGCCAGACTTTCCCAAGGCGAAGTGCCCAATGTTCCAGCTGGCAACGGTAAACTTGGTGAACTGGTGGTTCTGGGCGTTGAGGCCAAAGCTTGTCAGCGCCAAGAGCAGCATCATGGTAATCAATTTTTTCATAATCTGAGATTTTTTATCGTTCTATGATGCAAAAATAGTACTTTAATGACAACAATTGGAATAACAATCGTTTTTTTCTTTGTTTAATCAACAAAAGATTGTAATTTTGCGCCAAATAGTGAACAGACGTATGGAATTTTGGAAAAGCTATTTCAACGACCGTTGGGCTTCAGCCACATTGGCGGGATGGAACATGCTGGTGCTGTTGGCTGCTCACGACATCAGGGATATCTGGGGAGATTTTTGGGGATGGATAGGCATTCTGCTGATGTTTGTGGCGATTTTCCTGGTGGTAGATCCATGCGTCTATAAGCTGGTGGGAGGAGGTCCCTACAACGAGGACAGACGTTTGAGAGGTGTGTTCTCTGTGTTTGTGGTGGGACTCATCTTAGGCTCCTTGCCCTTGTTGCTGGAAGGCTGTTACATCATCTATTTGCCCATAGTGCTGGTGATGCTGTGGATGTGCGTGAGTGTGGGCAAATGGGCGAAACTGCGTGAGGGAGAGGAAGAACCAAAGAAAATTCATGTTAACTTTAAAAATAAGAGCAAATGAACAGAAGAAATTTCTTAGGAATGGGTGCCGCTGCTTTGGCAGGTATGGCATTGGTGCCAAGCATGACTTCATGCAATGGCGAGGCTAAGTCGAACACCGCTCAGCGTGTGGATGGCAAGCCAAATTCAAACTTTGGTGGCGTACACATGGGTACCATCACTTACAGCTGGCGCGATATGCCAGGTGGATTGGAGAACCTGATCAAGTATTGCCGTGAGGCTAACGTGAGCAACCTCGAGCTGATGGGTAATGACCTGGAGACAGCACTGGGTGTTCCTGCCAACCCAATGATGGGCTTGATGCAGAAGGTGATGGCTCGCCTGACTCCTGAACAGCGTGGTGGTATTCGTGGCTTTGGTGGCTTCATGGATTTCCTGAACGATGAAGAGAAGAAGCAGATGAGCGACTACAATGAGGCTTATGCTAACTTCAAGAAGAACATGGATTGGGACAAGGTGGAGGAAGTACGCAAGCGCTTCGAGAGCGAGGGCATCGACATCCACATCGTGAAGACCCAGCCAGGCGAGAACGCTACAGAAGAGGAGATGGACTATGCATTCAAGTTGGCTAAGGCTATGGGTGCCAAGGGTGTAACAGCTGAAATGAGTTTGGCAGCTGCTAAACATTGCGCTCCATTTGCAGAGAAGTACGACATGTTCTATGTGATGCACAACCACATGCAGTATGCTACTCCTGAGTTTGCAGCTGGTCCTGATGAGGTGTTGGCAGTGTCTCCTAACATCATGCTGAACTTCGACTTTGGCCACTACTTTGGCTCAACAGGCAAGAACCCATGCGACTTCATCGAGAAGTATCACGACCGCATCTTCTCTATGCACACCAAGGACAAGACGGGTCCTAACGCCGCTAAGCCTAACGAGAACCAGGTATGGGGCCAGGGTGAGACTCCGCTGGATGATGTGCTGAAGCTGGTTCAGAGCAAGTATCCGCAGATCTATTGCGACTGCGAGCTGGAGTATCAGGTAGCTCCTTGGAGCAACTCTGTGAAGGAGGTTGGCACTTGCATGAAGTATGCTCGCCGCGTCTTGGAATTGGGATAAAAACAGATTAGCATTAAAACTCCTCCCCTAAGTAGGGGAGGTGTCGCAAAGCGACGGAGGAGTATAAAGCTGATACTCCCCCACCCTAAAGGGCACCCCCTCTATGTTAGAGGGGGAGCTTTTTTTTTAATTTGCGAGAACCTTTCTTTGTTTTTTCACTTTTACTGCGTACATTTGTGGGAGAAAACCATTATATTAATACGAAGACGATATGAAACGAATTATTTTTCTCTGTTTAAGCTGGCTGAGCGTGATGCTATGCCAAGCGATAGATGTGCAACGCATGGAGCCTGCCAACTGGTGGGTGGACATGGAGAACCCCGAAGTGCAAGTGTTGCTCTATGGCAAGGACATTGCCAATTGCCAAGTAAGCATCGACTATCCAGGCGTTACCTTGAAAGAGGTGGCGAAGGTGGAAAACCCCAATTACCTGTTTCTCTACCTCGATGTGGCGAAGGATGCACAACCTGGGGCATTCGACATTGTGCTGAAAGAAGGCAGGAAGACACAGAAACAACGCTTCGAGCTGTGGGAGCGAAACAAGAAAACGGGGGCACAGGGCTTTTCGCCAAAGGATGTGATCTACCTCATCACCCCAGACCGCTTTGCCAACGGCAATCCCCAGAATGATAACCTGGACGATGTGCAGGTGAATCGTGGACGCAGTGGGGCTCGTCACGGAGGCGATATCCGTGGCATTATCAACCACTTGGACTATATCCAGGAGTTGGGATTCACCACCATCTGGCTGAACCCCATCTTGGAGAACCGCATGCCTGGTGGCTCCTATCATGGCTATGCCATTACCGATTATTACAACGTAGATCCACGCTTCGGCACCAATGAAGAATATGTGGAGCTGATTGACAAGGCGCATGCCAAGGGGATGAAGGTGGTGATGGACATGATCTTCAACCATTGCGGCAGTAGCCACTGGTGGATGAAGGACATGCCCTCGCACGACTGGCTGAACAACCCTGACGAATATGTGCAGACCACCCATTTTAAATGGACGCTGATGGATGTGCATGCCCCCAAGTCGGAAAAGGACATCCTGGTGAATGGATGGTTCACGCGAGGCATGCCTGACTTGAACCAACGCAATCGCCATTTGGGTCGCTATCTGATACAGAACAGCATCTGGTGGATCGAGTATGCCAGGATTGACGGCATCCGTCAGGATACCCATCCATACGCCGACTACGACTTCATGACGGAGTGGTGTGAGGAGGTGGAGGAGCAATATCCCGACTTCAACATCGTGGGCGAGGCGTGGTATCCACGAGGCACTGCTTCGGCTTGGTGGCAACGCGACAACAAAATCAATGAGAACAACACCCAACTGAAAACGGTGATGGACTTCGACTTGGCTTTCACCTCTGCCAAGGCATTCATCGACGAGTGTAACAGCAGCGAGGGTTCGGAGGCTGGCTTGTTCAAGCTCTACGAGGTGCTGGCACAAGACTTCCTCTTCCCAGATCCTGACAACATTTTGGTCTTTTTGGATAACCACGACTTGGGACGCTTCTCGCTGAAAGAAGACAAGGACTTGAACAAATACAAGCAGGCGATTGCTTTCCTGGCTACCACACGCGGCATCCCAGAGATTTATTATGGTACGGAAATCCTGATGACAGGCACCAAGAAAGAAGGTGATGGTGTGATTCGTACCGATTTCCCTGGTGGCTGGGAGGGTGATGTGCGCAATGCCTTTACCGCTGCAGGACGCACTGACAAGGAAAACGAAGCGTGGAACTATATGAAGAAACTGTTGAACTGGCGCAAGAACAGTGATGCCGTTACGAAGGGGCAGTTGGTGCACTATACCCCAGACCGTAGTGGCTGCTATGTGTATGCCCGCATTGGGGGAGGCAATACCGTGCTGGTGATGATGAATGGCACAGACGAGGCCAAGACGCTCGATATGAAACGCTTCCATGAAGTGGTGCAGAACTATACCGATGGTGTGGATGTGGTGACGGGCAAGGATATCCGTCTTACCCAACCTGTGGAGATTCCAGCTCGTGGAGTCTATGTGATGGACCTGCATCTGCCTCTGCCTTAAGTGATTTGAGAAATAAACAACGAGATATGAGAACAATCAAACTTTTACTGACGAGTTTGTCGCTCTTGATGGCTGGTCATCTGTATGCGGCATCGGATGCAAGCAAAGACTATGGTGTGTCGTTGGTGACCAACATCTTTGCTCGTCCGTCGATTAACCTGTGCGGACAATGGAACTACATTGTTGACCCTTTGGAAAATGGTTATTATGACTATCGTCGCAAGCCTTGGGAAACCAATGGCTTCTTTGAGAACAAGAAACCATCCAATCCTTCTGAGTTGGTGGAGTATGATTTCGATACCTCTCCTCAGATGAATATCCCCACCGACTGGAATACAGCTGATGATAAGTTCTTCTTTTACGAAGGCACCATCTGGTTTAAGAAGAGCTTCAACTATCAGCATAAGGCGGGTAAGCGCGCCATTCTCTACTTCGGAGCCGTGAACTATGATGCCAAGGTGTATGTGAATGGTCTGAAGATGGGCGAGCATCAGGGTGGCTTTACCCCCTTCAACTTCGATGTGACGGAGGTGCTGAAAGATGGCGATAACTTCGTGATTGTGAAGGTGGATAACAAGCGTGAGCAGGACAATGTGCCTACCGTCAATTTCGACTGGTGGAACTATGGCGGCATTACCCGTGAGGTGTTGCTGGCAGAGGTGCCTGATACCTATATCGAGGATTATTACATTCAGTTAGCCAAGAGCAATGCTGGTTTGATTGAGGGTTGGGTGAAGCTGAATGCTGCCCAAACTGGCGTGGAAGTGACGGTGGATATCCCTGAACTGAAGCTGAAACAGACCCTCAAGACGGGTGCCGATGGCAAGGCTCAGTTCTCTGTCAAGGCAAAACCCGAACTTTGGTCGCCTGAGAACCCTAAATTATATAAGGTGTATGTGAGCAAGGCCGATGAGCAGCTGGAAGACGAGATAGGTTTCCGTACCATTGAGACCCGCGGCAGGCAGATTCTGCTGAATGGCAAGCCTGTTTTCCTGCGTGGCGTGAGCATTCATGAGGAAGCTCCCTTCCGTCAGGGCAGGGCTTGGAGCGAAGCTGATGCCCATACCTTGCTGAGTTGGGCGAAAGAATTGGGGTGCAACTATGTGCGTTTGGCGCATTACCCACATAACGAGCACATGGTGAGGGAAGCCGAGAAGATGGGAATCATGGTGTGGAGTGAGATTCCTGTGTATTGGACCATCTCTTGGGAGAATCCTGACACCTATCGCAATGCCGAGGCTCAGCTGAGAGACGAGATTACCAGAGACCGCAACCGCTGTGCCATCATCATCTGGTCGGTGGCCAATGAAACGCCTCATGGAGAAGCGCGTGACAAGTTCCTGAGCAGCTTGGCGAAGTATTGCCACGACAACGATCCTGTTCGTTTGGTGAGCATGGCGATGGAGGTTACCTCTGTCACTTCTGGCAACCTCAACCGCCTGCAGGACAACATGCACCAGTATGTGGATGTGGTCAGCTTCAACGAATATGTGGGTTGGTATCGCGACACTAAGGCGGCACGCAACATGGTGTGGGAGATTCCATACGAGAAGCCAGCCATCATCAGTGAGTTTGGCGGTGGCGCGCTGCAAGGTTGGCATGGCTCTGCCGACCAGCGATTTACCGAAGAGTTTCAGGAAGACCTCTACAAAGCCAATGTGGATATGTTTGAGCGCATAGAAGGCCTGGCAGGTACTTCTCCTTGGATATTGATGGATTTCCGCTCGCCTCGACGACAGCTCTATGGCGTGCAGGATTTCTTCAACCGCAAGGGCTTGGTTTCAGAAAAGGGTGTGAAGAAACTGGCATTCTATGTGATGCAGGAATGGTATGCAAAGAAAAAGCAAGAATATGAGAAATAGCGTTTTGGCAATGTCGGCCTTGCTATTGGTGGCTTGCGCTGACAATCAGCAACAATCGTTGAGTCATGGCTATCCCATCGACCCAGTGCCCTTCACGAGTGTGAAGGTTTCTGAGGGCTTCTGGGGGCAACGCCTGCAAGCCAGCAGGGAGGTGACGGTGCCCCTGGCTTTCAGCAAGTGTGAGGAAACAGGCCGCTATCGCAATTTCGAGAATGCGGCTCATCCCAGCGATACCATCCATGTGGGTGGCTTCTCGTTCGACGATACGGATGTATATAAGACCATCGAGGGAGCCAGCTATCTGCTGCAAACCTATCCTGACGAAAGGCTGAAGAGCTACATCGACAGTGTGCTGGTGATTGTGGCTGGGGCGCAAGAGCCTGATGGCTACCTCTATACGGCGCGTACCATGAATCCTGAGCATCCCCATGAGTGGGCTGGCAGTAGGCGTTGGGAGAAAGTGGAGGAGTTGAGCCATGAGTTCTACAACTTGGGGCACATGCTGGAGGCTGCTGTGGCGCATTACCAGGCTACAGGGCAACGCAATTTCCTCGATATCGCCATTCGCTATGCCGACTGTGTGATCCGTGAGGTAGGTCCCAACGAGGGACAAGTGATCCGTGTGCCTGGTCATCAGATTGCAGAGATGGGCTTGGCAAAGCTTTATCTGGCCACAGGCGAGAAGAAGTACTTGGATCAGGCCAAGTTCTTCTTGGATTATCGTGGCAAGACGGAGCATCGCGACCCTTATAACCAGACACACCAGCCTGTGTTGGAGCAGAAAGAGGCTGTGGGACATGCCGTGAGGGCTACCTATATGTATGCTGGCATGGCAGATGTGGCTGCGCTCACTGGCGATCAAGGCTACATCAATGCCATCGATACCATTTGGAACAACATCGTGTCGAAGAAGATGTATATCACGGGTGGCATTGGCTCTACCAACGATGGCGAGGCCTTTGGCGCCAACTATGAGTTGCCTAATGCTACGGCATACAACGAGACTTGTGCCGCCATTGGAATGGTGTATGTGAACCATCGACTGTTCTTGCTGCATGGCGACTCGAAATACTATGATGTGTTAGAGCGCACCTTGTATAATGGCTTGATTTCAGGCGTTTCCTTGGAGGGTGATGCTTTCTTCTATCCCAATCCGTTGGAAGTGAGCAAGGAGCGCAAGTATCAGCGTCAGGCTTGGTTTGGATGCGCTTGCTGTCCTTCGAACATCTCTCGTTTCATTCCTTCGTTGCCTGGCTATGTGTATGCCGTAAAGGACAACAATGTGTATGTGAACCTCTTTATGGGCAATCGTTCTACCTTGCAGGTTGATGGAAAACCTGTGACATTGAAGCAGGAAACGGCATACCCCTATAGTGGCGATGTAAAGTTGACCATCGAACAGGCTGCCCAGTCGTTTACCTTGAAGGTGCGCATTCCTGGATGGACTCGCAACGAGGCGATGCCTTCTGACCTCTACACTTTTGCTGATGGGAAGCAGAGCAATTATAGTGTGAAGGTGAATGGTGAAGCCGTGAAGGGGGATTTGCAGCAGGGCTATTGTGCCATCTCTCGCGATTGGAAAGCAGGCGATGTGGTGGAAATCAGCTTTGATCTGCAACCTCGTCTGGTGAAAGCCAACGAACAGGTGGAGGCTGACAGAGGGCAGGTGGCTGTGCAGTGTGGCCCTATTGTGTATTGTGCCGAGAGTCCTGACAATGCAAAGGCGATCAAGGATATTGCGCTGGGTGCTGATACTCAGCTGAAAATGGAGTGGCAACCTGAGAAGCTGCATGGCATCAACCAGATTGTGACCAACGATGGGGTGACGTTGATTCCCTATTATGCTTGGGCGCATCGAGGCGTGAGTGATATGAGGGTTTGGATACCATTGAATTGACCATTGACGATTGACTATTGACAATTGCCGATTGACTATTGACAATTGCCGATTGACTATTGACAATTGACGATTATGAAGAAGATATTATTTTGTTTATTGGCCGTTTTGTGCATGGGTTCATGCGACAAAGGTTTTCATCGCACAGATAGAGGTGTGATAGTAGATATTGACATGAGTGGCAATTATGAGCGAGTGGATCAGACCAGCAGGGTGATGGTGGAAGTGATGGGAGAGAAGCTGATTCATGTGAAAGCCATTCAGGACTTGGAGTTTCCCAAAGACAGCAGTTTGATTGTGGTTCCCAATCTTCCGAAGGTGCCTTTCAAGGTGGAAAGTACGGATGACTCGGTGTTTGTGATGACCAATGCTTTGATAGCTGGTGTGGATAGGAAGTTTGGTGGCGTGAGATTCCAGAATGCTGTGACTGGTGAGGTAATCTTGCAGGAGTTGGATAATGGAGGGCGAATCTTCAATCCCATAGAAAGCGGTGGAGAGTGGAAGACTAGCGTGGTGCAAGGTTTCTATGGCCAGGATGATGAAGGCCTGTATGGTTTGGGTCAGCATCAGGCGGATGAGTTCAATTACAAGAACAAGAGTGAGGAACTTTTTCAGTATAACACCAAAGTGTCTGTTCCTTTCATCGTATCTTCAAAGGGCTATGGCATCTTGTGGGACAACTATTCGCTGTCGAGCTTTGGCGCTACAGGTTATGGCCAATTGCATGACTGGTTTGAGTTGTATAATAAGGAAGGCGAGCAGGGCTCATTGACAGGCACCTATAAGTCTGCGAAAGGTAAAACCCTGGTGCGCAATGAAGAGAACATCAACTTCGAGTATTTGGATCGTGACAATGGCTTGAATACGGTGGTGAATCTGCCCAAGGATTTTGACTTCAATGGGGCAAAGGTGACCTATGAGGGTGAACTGGAAGCTTTTGAGTCGGGCTCATTCCGCTTCATCCTCTATTATGCGGGTTATACGAAGGTGTATGTGGACAACGAACTGGTGGTGCCAGAGCGTTGGCGCACGGCTTGGAATCCCAACAGCTATAAGTTTGACGTAGAGATTGATGCCGAGCGTCGTGTGCCTATCCGCATTGAGTGGGAACCAGATGGCAGCGTTTCGTATTGCGGATTGCGAGTGGGTGAACCCATTGACCCCAATGGTTTCATTTCATGGTCGAGCGAGGTGGCTGATGCAGTGGACTACTATTTTGTGGATGGCGACTCGATGGACGAAGTGATTAGCGGCTATCGAACCCTGACAGGCAAGTCGCCCATCATGCCGAAGTGGGCGATGGGCTATTGGCAGAGCCGTGAGAAATACAACAATCAGGAGGAGCTGGTTTCCACCTTGCGTGAGTTCCGCAATCGCCAGATTCCTATCGACAATATTGTGCAAGACTGGTTCTATTGGCGCGAGGACCAGTGGGGCAGTCATGAATTTGATCCTGCGCGTTTCCCCAATCCCAAGCAGATGGTGGACGATGTGCACAACATGGGTGGTCATATCATGATATCGGTATGGCCCAAGTTCTATGTAAATACCGAGCACTACAAGGAGTTTGATGCCAATGGCTGGATGTATCAGCAAGCTGTGAAGGATGGCATACGCGATTGGGTAGGGCCTGGCTATGTGGGCTCGTTCTATGATGCCTATTCTGCCCCAGCGCGAAAGCTGTTCTGGAATCAGATGAAGGAGCATCTCTATCCATTGGGTATCGATGCCTGGTGGATGGATGCCTCAGAGCCCAATATCCGCGATTGTACGGATATGGAATATCGTAAGATGCTCTGCGGCCCTACGGCTTTGGGACCATCTGACGAATATTTCAATGCGTACGCCTTGATGAATGCAGAAGCAATCTATGATGGCCAGCGCAGTGTGGATAACGACAAGCGTGTGTTCTTGCTCACACGCTCTGGCTTTGCTGGCTTGCAGCGTTACTCTACCGCTACCTGGAGTGGTGACATTGCAACCCGTTGGGAAGACATGAAGGCGCAGATTTCAGCAGGTTTGAACTTCGCTGTATCAGGTATCCCTTATTGGACGATGGATATTGGTGGCTTCTGTGTGGAAAACCGCTATGTGGCTGCCCAGCAGTTGTTTGACAAAACTGGTGTGGAGAATGCCGACCTCAAGGAGTGGCGTGAATTGAACACCCGCTGGTATCAGTTTGGTGCATTCTGTCCGTTGTTCCGTGCGCATGGTCAGTATCCGTTGCGTGAGGTGTGGAACATTGCGCCAGAGAACCATCCTGCCTACAAGAGCATTGTGGATTATACCAAGCTGCGCTATCGCCTCATGCCTTACATCTATTCTTTGGCTGGCATGACTTACTTCAAGGATTATACCATCATGCGTCCGTTGGTGATGGACTTCACCAATGACAAGCAGGTGTATGACATAGGTGACCAGTTTATGTTTGGTCCTGCCTTCATGGCTGCTCCTATATATAAATATGGTGCAAGGACGAAAGACATGTATTTCCCTGCCGGCAAGGGTTGGTATGATTTCTATACGGGCAAGTATGTGGCAGGTGGTCAGCAGCTCACAGTCGATGCTCCATACGAACGCATGCCGCTCTATGTGAAGGCGGGCAGCATTGTGCCTTTTGGCCCAGACATTCAGTATGCGATGGAGAAGCAACCTGATGTCATCACCCTGTATGTGTATGCGGGGGCTGATGCCGACTTTACCCTTTACGAAGATGAAGGGGTGAATTATGGCTATGAGCAGGGAAGATATGCCCAGATTCCTATCCATTACAGTGAGGCAGATGGCAAGCTTACCATTGGCGAGCGTCAAGGAAGTTTCCCTGGTATGTTGGAAAAGCGGGTGTTCAATGTGGTGAAGGTGGCGAAAGACAAGCCTGTGCCATTTGACTTGAATGCGGCTGCCAAACGAGTGGAATATGACGGTAATGCCATAACTTTGGGAATTTGAGCATTCGTTTGCTTGCAAATAAAGCGAAAACATTTTATCTTTGTGGCAATTTAATTATTAATTTTCCAGAATATGTCTATTTGGATTCTATTCAAACTCCTCGGCTCGCTCGCCCTGTTGATGTTCGGTATGAAATCAATGAGTGAAGCGTTGCAGAAGATGGCTGGTCCACAATTGCGTCACGTCTTGGCCGCTATGACCACCAATCGATTCACGGGTATGTTGACGGGTATGCTCGTCACGGCTTCTGTACAGTCTTCTACTGCAACCACAGTGATGACTGTTTCTTTCGTTAATGCTGGACTCTTGACGTTGGCGCAGGCTATCTCTGTCATCATGGGTGCTAATATCGGTACCACTCTGACGGCGTGGATTATGTCGGCTGGCTTCTCATTCAACATCACTGATTTTGTCTATCCTGCATTCTTCATCGGAATTATACTGATTTATATGAAGAAGCGCCGTTTTATTGGTGACTTCCTGTTCGGTATATCTTTCATGTTCTTAGGTTTGGGTACCTTGAGGCAGACGGGTATTGATATGCATTTGGGTGAGCAGCAGGCTGTGCTCGACTTCTTTGCTTCGTTCGACCCCAATTCCTTCTCTACCACCATTCTGTTCTTGTTCTTAGGCGGCATTCTTACCTTCTGCGTGCAATCTTCAGCAGCTGTGATGGCTATCACCATGATTCTCTGCTCAAGTGGTGTGCTTCCTATTTATCAGGGTATTGCATTGGTGATGGGTGAAAATATAGGTACTACAGTGACCTCTAACTTGGCAGCACTTTCAGCCAATACGCAAGCTCGAAGGGCAGCTTTGGCTCACATGTTCTTCAATGTGTTTGGTGTGATTTGGATCTTGTTTGTGTTCCGTCCTTTTGTAGATATGGTTTGTGGATTTGTTGGCTATGATACCGAGATGAGCATGGATGCTGTTAGTCATGATGTGTTCCTCGCTAATGCCGCTAAGTTATCATTTGTGCTGGCTGCCTTCCATACCTGCTTTAATGTGGTGAATACCTTTATCCTGATATGGTTTATTCCTCAGATTGAGAAACTGGTTTGTTGGGTTATCAAGCCTAAGAAGGTGGATGAGGAAGAAGATTTCCGCTTGCATTTCATTACGGCTGGTTTCATGAAAACGCCGGAATTGTCTGTGCTGGAGGCACAAAAGGAGATTCAGGCTTTTGCCGACCGTATGCAACGGATGTTTGGCATGGTCAGGGATTTGCTGGTGGAGAAGAACGATGAGAAATTTACTCAGCTATATTCGCGCATTGAAAAGTATGAGGGCATTTCCGACAACATGGAGATTGAGATTGCCAAGTATCTGGAGTCGGTGAGTGATGCCCATCTGTCTGATGACACCAAGGCAAAGATTCGTGCCATGTTGCGTGAGATTTCTGAGCTGGAGAGCATTGGTGATGCTTGCTACAATATGGCTCGCACCATCAATCGCAAATTCCATGGAAAGCAAGATCACTTCAATGAGGATCATTATGAGCATATTCATCACATGATGGATCTTACGGATCAGTCTTTGAGTTTGATGAACGAACTGATGGCTGGTCGCAAGAGTGAGTTTGATGCGAACCGCACATTCAACAAGGAGAACGAAATCAATAACTATCGTGATCTGTTGAAGTCTCAGAACATTCTTGATATTGAGAATAACAAATACACTTATGGCGTTGGTACCATCTACATGGATCTTATCAACGAGTGTGAGAAGCTGGGTGACTATGTAGTGAATGTGGTTGAGGCTCGTACCAATACCAAGGAAAGAAAAGATTGATAAGAAACAATTGGTAATGCCTCAACAGGGGCATTACCAATCTCTTGGCATTGACATTGCTAATTTCTTGGCATAGGCATTGCTAATGTTTCTCAAGTGAAGCCCCATTAGGGGCGACAGTACACAGGCAGGGGTGAGTCCGTAAGGACGTAGCCCCTGTTTTAGTAAGGATAATTAAGTAAAGCCCCGTAGGGGCGACAGAACAAAATGATAAACTGTCACCCCTACAAGTAGGGTGTTCAAAAACGATTTCAAATTTATGACGCTGAAAGCGTCA
>CACZRQ010000234.1 GCA_902783615.1 uncultured Bacteroidales bacterium
CACCATGCGATCTTCCAACGAGTGGTAAGTAATCACCACCAATCTCCCTCCAGGTCTCAGCATCTCTGTCGCTTCTCTCAACATCTCCTTCAAGGCGTCCATCTCGTGGTTTACCTCTATGCGTAAAGCTTGGAAAGCCTTCGCCAGTTCCTTCTTCTCCCTTTCGTTGCGGAAGAAAGGTTTTACCACTTCCAAGAAATCGCCAATCGTCTCAATAGTTTTCCCCTGTCTCGCCTTCACAATGGCCGATGCCAACTTACGGCTCTGTTTCAGTTCTCCATACAGATAGAAAACATCTGCCAACTGCTTCTCATCATACGTGTTCACCACATCTGCCGCTGTCTGTCCTGCCCGTTGGTTCATCCTCATGTCGAGTTTCCCCTCAAAGCGGAACGAGAATCCGCGTTCGCTATCATCAAAATGGTGGGAACTCACCCCCAAATCAGCTAACAACCCGTCAATCTGCTCCACACCATGATATTTCAAAAAGTTCTTCAGGAATCGAAAGTTGCTCCTCACAAACGTGAATCTCGTCTCATCAAGTCCTTCAGCATTGCGTTCAGCATCCGCATCTTGGTCAAAGCCGTATAGATGTCCTTCTTTGTCCAGCCTCGACAGGATTTCCCTGCTGTGTCCTCCGCCTCCAAATGTCACATCCACATAACAACCGCCTTTCCCAATGTTCAGCCCATCCACACTCTCTTTCAACAACACTGGTACGTGATATGTCATTTCTTGTTCACCCATCATGCTCTCAACACTCCGTTGCAACTCTTAATTCTTAATTTCCAAACATGCTCTCCAATTCCTCGCCCAGGTTGTCCGCCTGACTCATCACCTCTTCCAATGCCTGCTTGCTCCAAATCTCCACTCTGTCCACCATCGCCAAGAAACGAACATCCGACTCAATGCCTGCATATTGCAGTTTCCGCTTCGAAATCAGCAAGCGACCAGTCTTGTCCAATTCAATCGGCTCTGCGTCAGCCTCAAACTTTCTCAGCAGCATCTGCTCCTTGCTGTTCCAAGGGTTGATTCTCTCACGTAGGCTGTCCAAGTGGGCATTCCACACCGATTCGGGGTACAGCACCAGACACTTCTGGAAGACATCTTGGCGCAGCACGAGGCTCTTCACCTCCTCTGCATCAAGCACCTTCCTGAAGGCGGCAGGCAGGAAAACCCTACCTTTCGAATCCGTCTTAGCTGGATAGTCACCTATGAATCGTGCAGTCATCATTCTTCAATTTTTATTTTTCACCTCTTCAATTGATTTCGTCGAGCGAAAGGTTCTTCACCTCTTCAACCCTTCAATTGGCTACGCCGAGCTAAAGATTTTTCAACTCTTCAATTTTTCAATTCTTCAATTCTTGTTGGTTTTCAGCCCCTTTCGAAGCCATTGTTTATAAATGATGTGCAAATTTACACAAATTCCCCACAATTCCCCACTTTTTATTAATCTTTTTTCAAAAAAGTTGTTGATGCTCTTATTGCTAAATATTTAACAACTTGAAATTCAATAATATGTAAGAATTAATAAAATTTTGTAAAAAGTGGGGGATATGCCAATTGTAAACTCCGAATTTACAATTGCCACATTTTCAACACTACTCACCCTCTTCTTGACGATGAGCAATCCTCTTCTTGACGATGAACGACCCTCTTCTTGAGGCTCGACGGCTTGCTTCTTGCAGGCGGCCTTCTTGCTTCTTGCAGACAGGCTTCTTGCTTCTTGCAAGCAGGTTTCTTACTTTTTGATGGTTCATAGCTTACTCCGACCTGGTTGGCCTTTTACTCCGACCTGATTGGCCTTTTACTACGACCTCGTTCATAGCTTGCTCCGACCTGATTGACCATTTACTCCGACCTCGTTCATATCATGCTCCGACCTGATTGACCATTTACTCCGACCTCAACGGCCGTAGAGTCAGAGTAAGCAAATTCAGTATCTTTTGCAAATCGATGACAGCGATGACGATGACAGTGATGACAGTGGGGGTATTTATTTTTTTGAAGGAGGGGTAGAGTAGGGTATTATTTATTATATTTAATTTATTAGATATATAATATACATATATAATAATAACCATAATAATAACTATAATAAACCTTCTTTTCGCTATCGATGACAAAAAATAGGTCGGTGTCATCGGTGTCATCGGTGTCATCGTCATCGATTGGGAGCTTTTCCTGATACTGGTTGCACTTGTTTATCTTTGCAGTATTTCTGTTATCAAGGGTACAATCTGCTTGCGTGATTTTTTTTTCTGTGGTGTAAGTTACACCTTTGCGGAGTGATGGGCCGAAGATGGATTCGGCAATCTCCTGCGCCCCTTCGCCATAATAGAGGAAGTACTGACCCTCTTCCACGTATGGTCTGCTGGAGTCGTTCTCGTCTGGATTGGGCACCAGGGGGCTGATTGAGGCAAAGATCATATCGCGTTTGTTATCGCGCATCACGTCGGGCATGACGGCCAGCATGTGGTTGATAAAGTCCTCTATCTCGTCGGCTTTGTACTTCAGCGACCCGATACCGATGGCTTTACCTTCTATGTCGTAGTCCTTGTAGTCGGACACAAAGATGGCACTGTCGCTCATACCAGTGTAGTCGTTGGCAATATCGGTCATCTGGCGGTTAATCTCAGCCACCTCATTCTCCAACTTCAGCTGGCTGACGAGTGCCGTCCATGCCACAGAGTCTTCGTGTTGGGTGCTGCTCTTCGTTAGATTATGGGTGTCAGAAAGCACCCCCGCAAGCAGTATCTTGGCTGTTTCATCGTCGATGGCAATGCCCAGTTCATTGTCGCACTCATAGATAATGGTGCAGGTCGCACCTATCATCTCCCGTCGCACGTATGGTATGTCATTGTCCTTGATGTCGCCTTCCACGTGGTGGTCTATCTTCTGCAGTATCTTGGCCTCCCTCGCACCTTCTACACATTGGGCATAGTCGGTGTGGTCGGTCAGTATCAGCCGTGTGCCAGCCGCAACGGTATTCTTCAGTTCTGGCACATCAAATCCGAACTGCTGGGCGATATACTGTGTTTCGCGATTGATGGGGCTCGACACCTTGGCCTTGCAGTTATAGCCTAACGTCCTCATCAGCTTGGCAAAACTAAGTGACGAGCAGACGGCATCGACATCTGGAATTTTATGGCCATACACGAAGGTCGTGTCCTGCCCCCAGTCGAGCGATTTCAGTATAGCACGGTATTCTGCACCTGGTTCAGATGTTGGCTCAACGTAGGCATTGTCATCGGTCGAGCATGATATGAATCCTAACGTAATACTGGCGAGCAGCGCGACTCTCGCCAATCGTATTTTTTTTGTTTGCATAATCATTTTGTCTTTCGAGTTATCAAGTTCAAAGTTAGCCATTTCTTTCTCAATAACCATGAATCTTATCATAAAGATGATGATTATAGACAGAATAAAGGTGAAAATGCACACTATTTCACTTCTTCCACTCATTTGTGGACAGAGACCTTTCACAGGATAAAAAGAAAATGTGATACGACTATTGAGATGTATTTCGGACACAGACCCCAACTTTTTCCCTCAAATATTTTCATATTTAAGAAAAAAGTGTTTACTTTGCCGCAAAAACCATTTTATCAACCTCTAAAACTATATTCCTCGTATGAAAAAGAACATTTTGAGTCTTGCTGTCATTGTTGCAGCACTTACATTCACCTTGCCTGCTCAGGCGCAAATCAAGTTAGGTGTGAAGGCGGGTCTTAACGTGAACTCTTTTAGCGTGAAGAATCTTCCTATGGCTGTTGACAAGAAGAACCGCAACGGCTTCTTCGCAGGTGTGACGGCCGACGTAACCATTCCTCTCGCAGGTCTGGGTGCAGACATCTCATTGTTGTATGACAATCGTTGCATCGGTTTAGGAGCTATTGATGAATATGAAAATGATGGTGTTGTCACCACTGGCGAATATGTGAAAACCCACAAGACTTTCCACTACATGTCAGTGCCTATCAATGTGAAATACACTGTCGGCTTCAGTAGCTTGGTCAGTGCTTATATTGCTACAGGTCCCCAATTCTCTTGGAACATTGGTGACCGCCATTGGAGGATTAATGATCTGGATGAAGGTTGGACATTGAAAAGTTCACAATTCTCTTGGAA
>CACZRQ010000235.1 GCA_902783615.1 uncultured Bacteroidales bacterium
CGAAAATCGCGGTTAAGCGAGAACAGAGTCAAGCTTGCTTGAACTTTGTCGAGCATGAGCGATTTATCAAAATTGGACGAAGTCAATATTCAATTGGAGCGAAGCTCAATATTCAATTGTCAATCGACAATAGTCAATTAGAGCGAAGCTCAATATTCAATTATTTTATCAAATAGGGTGGAGCCGTAGCAATCTCCAAATCGCTTTGCTTGCTTTCGATGTACTCCTGAATCTTCGACTGCCTGCTTTTCTCCATCAGCTCCGAACTCCTTGTCAGCGCGTCATACTTCACATCCGTCAGTTCCACCTTCAGCCTGTCCAGCTCAATCAACTGCTGCTGGCAAGAATAGCGATTGTCGATGTAGAAAAGAATCAGCACCATGATCAGCACCATCAGCTTCCACTGCTTGCGGAACATGTCGTTGGCCAGGATGTCGCCTCCCAATATGCTGGTCAGCCATCCTCTTTTCTTCCTATCCTTCTTCTTTTTCTCTACCTTTGCCATATATCATCAGTTTTTTTCTGCCACCCTTAGTTTGGCACTCCTACTTCTTGGATTCCTTGCCACCTCTTCCTCATCAGGTGTAATCACCTTATTGTTAATCAGCCTGAACGGAGTATTCACCCTGCCATAGAAATCCTTATCCGCTTTCCCCTCCACGTTGCCAGTCTTCATCAGGTTCTTCACCATGCGGTCTTCCAACGAGTGATAGGTAATCACTGCCAGCCTGCCTCCTGGCTTCAGCACCTCAGTTGCTGCCTGCAGCATTTCCTTCAGCGCCTCCATCTCCTGATTCACCTCAATTCGCAACGCTTGAAACACCTTGGCCAGCTCCTTTTTCTCGCGATCCTTGTCAAACAGAGGCTTCACCACTTCTAAGAACTCACCTGTAGTGCTGATTTCCTGTTGCGCCCTTGCCTTGCAGATCAGGCTCGCCAGCTTTCGGCTGTTCTTCAGCTCTCCATACAGGTAGAACACATCGGCCAGCTTCTCCTCTGCATATCCATTCACCACCATAGCTGCCGTCATACCTGCACGCTTGTTCATCCGCATGTCTAAAGGACCATCTGCCCTGAATGAGAAACCTCGTTCACTCTCGTCAAAGTGGTGCGACGAAACACCCAAATCGGCCAGAATGCCATCCACTTGCTCCACGCCATAGTATCTCAGAAAGTTCTTCAGATACCTGAAGTTGCTGCGTACAAACGTAAACCGCTTGTCATCCACTATATTGCGCTCAGCATCAGCATCCTGGTCAAATCCCAGCAACCTGCCGTGCTTGCCCAATCGTTTCAAAATCTCTTTTGAATGTCCCCCACCACCGAAGGTCACGTCCACATAGATACCTTCAGCACAGATGTTCAGTCCGTCAATGCTTTGTTGCAACAGCACAGGCACATGGTAGGTAGTCCCATTCTCCATCATTTTCCGTCTATATCAGTATAGTCATCCAAAAAGGCATCACCAGGATAGCTTCCTAATGTTTCCTCCAGCGCATTGCTGAATTCTTCGTTGCTCATAAATGGCTGGTCAGCCACCTCCTTTGCCCAAATCTCTATGGTGTTGTCCATACCGATGAAACGCACATCACTCTTGATGCTGGCCATCTGCAGGTAGCGCTTGGGAATCAAGATGCGACCGCTTCCGTCAGGAGTCATTACCTCAGCTTCGCTCACAAACTGGCGGAAGATGTTCTGCTCGCGCTTGCTCCATTTGTTCAGGTTCCTTCGCAACTGATCCTGTGTCTCTTTCCACACGCTTCCTGGATACAGCACCAGACAGTCTTGATGAACGTCCTTGCGCAATACCAGCCACTCCTCGCCCTCTGCCTGCAGCAGTTTGCGGAAGCCTGAAGGGATGAAAACCCTTCCTTTGGCATCTGTTTTGGCCTCAATATTGCCTAAAAATTGAATCATATCCACCTATTTTATGCTATTCGGCCGTAAAATTACACAATTCCCCACAATTCCCCACATTTTTCTCAAATTATTTTATTAAAAAGTTTTCAACACCCCTGTTAATAATTTATCAAGTTGAGAATGAGGTATGTTTTTGAAGTGGGTTTTGGTGGGGGAAAATCTTTTGCAAATCTTTGTTTCCTTTCCCCATTTTTTGCTATCTTTGCACCAACTAACAACGATGATGATTATGAATTATAGGATTCTTTTTGTTTGTCATGGGAATATCTGCAGGAGTCCGATGGCGGAGTTTGTGATGAAAGAGCTGGTGGAGAAGGCGGGGGTGGCTGATAGGTTTCTGATTGAGTCGGCAGCAACCTCAACAGAGGAGATAGGGAACCCTGTGTATCCTCCTGCACAGCGTAAGCTGGCAGAACATGGCATTTCGTGCCAAGGGAAGACAGCCAGACAAATGCGACGCAGCGATTATGAAAAGTATGATTTGCTGGTTGGGATGGATCGTTGGAATATTCGGAACATGAGGAATATGTGTGGGGGCGATCCACAGGGAAAGATTGTGATGCTGATGGATTACACTGCTCGCCCTGGCGATGTGGCAGATCCTTGGTACACTGGCGATTTTGAGGCCACTTGGCAGGATGTGTGGGAAGGATGCCAAGGCCTGCTGGAAGCTTGCATCTGACAAACTCTCCTCTTTCCCTTGGCTTCCCTTTATGTAATATCGCATTTTATTGCGATTTTTATTTTCCGTTTGAGGATTATTTGCTAACTTTGCACCAAAATCGCAACATATTGAGATTATGACGAAGCAAGAAATAGGTAACTCTATCAAGGAAAGGCGCAAGAAACTGGGAATAAACCAGCAGACATTGGCTGATTTGGCAAGTGTAGCTGTTAATACCGTTGTGGCAATTGAACGAGGCGAGGGTAATCCTCAACTCACCACCTTGCTCACGATATTAGATACTTTGGGTCTGCAAATAGACATTAACATCAAGCAACTTGACTATGAGACAATGTAAGATATATGTTCACGACATGGAGGCTGGCATATTGCAAGAGACAGATGCCAGGGAATATGTGTTCACTTATGGTGAGGACTACCACGGCGAGCCAGTTTGCATCTGAGTATGCCACGCATCTTCGCCCTTGACAAAGGATTGTTCAAGGAGGGCATGCAATTGTCAGATACAAGAACCGTAGGTCGAAAAGAATTCGAGGAGTTTGGACGCCGAATTGGTATGACTGCAAGATTGGTGAAACGGGAATTGGATTTCTTTGCCAATGAACATCCTTTGGCAAAGCATCTGATTGACCATTCTTTCCTCTCAGAATCCTTGAAACGAAACTATTGGCAATCATATAACTATCGCCGTACAACGTTGGCTTTTGCATGATTGACCCTACCCGATAGGACTTATCATTTGCGAAACTTGAGATGGAATAAAACGAAAAATCAGCAACCAGAATTTCTTCTATGTTGCTGATTATTCATGTGGACCAGCTTGGGCTTGAACCAAGGACCTCCAGATTATGAGTCTGTTGCTCTAACCAACTGAGCTACAAGTCCTACTTTTGCCTTTAACTGGAAAAGCTGTGCAAAATTA
>CACZRQ010000236.1 GCA_902783615.1 uncultured Bacteroidales bacterium
AAGATGTCGCTGATGAACCAGTACCGAATGCCACGAAACATGAAGAGCGACTTTCGCTTCATGAATCACAGAATCTAAAAAGGAGAGTCGGAATACAGTTAACACCATTTATTAATCTGAGACGAAAGTGAGTGAGGGAAGTCTCGCGAGTGAAAAAGGCCTAATTTCAGCACTTGCCGAATCTCACAAATCGGAATCAGATTTATGAAACCAACCATTTTTCGCAAGCACATCTTGCAGCAGAACGTCCAGATGGACGGCAATATTAATTTCCAGACCAACGGCGACATCAATGTCTATCCCTGCCCTTGGGAAGCAGACAAGCAGGTGACCGATGGACAGCGCGTGAAGTACCGTGCCGGCATAGAGGTGGATGCCGACGGAAGAACCCGCGTAAAGCGAGTGAACGACGGGTCGAAAGGACCCAAGTATCTGACCATCTTCGAAACGGCACACGCCGTTGTGAAGATGACCCGCGAGCACTCGAAGCACAACCCCAATCGAGGCTGTGTGAAAGTGGAATTCACCTTCTCGAAAAGGTATCCGCTGGAACTGATCAGACAGCTCTATGCAGATGAGACACAGCAGGTGGCAGCCTATCTGGCCACACGCAATACCACAACACTTTGGACGAACGACTAAAGAAAGGAGGACTTCATTATGGCAGAAACCATTGTAAGAACCATGAAATTCACATGCATAGGCAAGGGGCACGGCGCTCCTTGCCTGCCAGCCTCCCGAGAGGAATGGGAACAGCTTCGCCGTGAGCCCTGGCTGACCCAGATGTGCGAGCGCATCAATAAGGGCGATGAGCAGTTGAAGCACCGTTTGCCGGTATGGACACCTCATTGCGCTGAGTTCAGGAACAACCATCGCGCCATTGCCGATGCCGTCAGACCATTGAACCGCCTGATGCTGGATTTTGACGAGAAGGGGCATACCGATGAAATCATGACCAGTTTGGGGCTCAATTTCGGTGGAATGGGCGAAAATCCCATCAAGCCCCTGCTGCCGCTGCTGGTGGAACAGTCGGTGCGTGGAGGTACACATGTGCTGGTGGAAATGCCTGAGGATATGACCGTAGAAGAAGCCCAGCAACTGATGAAACAGGTTACTGGCTTTGAACCTGACAAGGCCGTGAAGGACGTTTCCCGATGCATCTATATGGTGCCTGCGTTCCATACACGCTACATCAATCCAGCACTGTTTGAGGTTGACAGTTGCCCTGCCGAATCTGCAGCTGACGAAGGGACAACGCTGAAAGCGTTGCCCCATAATAGCCGCACCGATGCCGTAGATGGTGAACAAACAACGCTGAAAGCGTTGCCGGATAATAGCCGCGGGTTCGAAGAACCTGCGGATCAGGGAACGCAAAACGAAATGCACGCTGAAAGCGTGCCCCAACAGCAGTCATTCAAGGGCATTCCCTATGCCGACATCATCGCCGAGTGGTGGCACAGAAACGGCGGTGAGCCCCAGGAGGGTGAACGCAATGTGAAACTGCACAAGCTGGCTGTGAACCTGCGAGCCATCTGTGACAACAGGAAAGAGGTGCTGATGCAGGTGATGCCCCGCTTCGGACTTACCGATGCCGAACTGAAATCGGTGGTTGACTCAGCATGTAAAGAGCCACCCAAAGGCATCTCGAAGGTGATGCAGGGAATCATCGATTCAATGGAGAATGGAAAATGGAGCATGGAGAATGAGGCGGATGACGTTGCTGATGAAAAGAAACCATCCATTCCCAATCTATCCGTTAACAAACTGCCCATCGGACTGAAAGAATCGTTGGTCGGCGTGCCCGAAAGCATGCATCTGCCCACGCTCGTTGGCATCATGCCCATCTGTGGAGCTTACGCCGATGCGGTTGAGGTGGAATACTGCGACGGCAATCTGCACCATCTGGGGCTCATGGCCATCATCTATGGCGAGCAGGCATCCAACAAGAGCGTGGTGAAGAATGCCATCGAAGTGTGGAGGCGGCAGCTGGATGAGGAGGATGCCCTGGCACGTAAGCGCGAGGACGAATGGAGGGAGCGCAAAAAGAGTCGCAAAGCCAACGAAAAGGCTCCCGAAGACCCACACTTGCTGATTCGACAGGTGCCCATAACCGTTTCTTGCTCAACACTCTTGAAACGATTCAAGAATGCTGGAGGACACACCTTGTATAGCTTTGGCGAAGAACTCGACACGCTGCGGAAAACCAACGGCGCAGGCTCGTGGAGTTCGAAATACGACATCTATCGACTGAGCTTCGACCGTGGCGAATGGGGGCAGGACTACAACTCGGACGCGGCTGAATCGGGCGTGGTGAAAGCAGCCTACAACTGGACGGCACTGGGCACGAACGGTGCCTTGATGAAATGCTTCAAGGCCGACAATATTGAAAACGGACTTTCGAGCCGTATGATGCTGGCCGAGATGCCCGACGGCAGTTTCTCGAAGATGCCCAAGTTTGGCAAACGTTCTGAGGAGGACAAGGCTCGCATTCAGGAAGCAGTGAGCCGACTGCGCTCATGCACAGGTCTGTTGGATGTGCCTCGACTGCGTAAGGCCATCGAGCAGTGGGTAGAGGAAAAGCGTGTGGAGGCTGCCAAGGATATCGACCGCGTGAAGGACATCTATCGCAAGCGTTCGGCAGTGATTGGCTTCCGCTGCGGTGTCATCTTCCACATCCTTTCTGGATGCGGTAAGGAAAGCAAGGCCTGCCTCGACTTCGCGTTGCTGATGGCTGAGTATTGCCTGCAGCAGCAGATGAAAGCTTTTGGCGAGGTGCTTGAAAATCAGTTTACAGATGCGCGTGACGAATGCATCCGATATGGGAGCAACAAATCGGTGTTCGACCAGCTTTCAGCAGTCTTTACAATGGATGATCTGCGTGCCCTGAAACGAGGCTTCTGCAAAGAGCCTGCCCTGCGCAAAATCATCTCTCGCTGGTATCGCGACCACTGGATTGAGAGAACCGATCGCACGCATTGGCGAAAGCTGAATGCAACGCTGTGACATTTAACTTTGTGACATTAAGGTAATTCATTATTTTATGGAAATAGTATTGACAAGAATAGCAAAAAGGAAGGTCTACACGATAGGTAGGCTTTCCATCGTAGAAGAATCGGGCGACGGGCATCAGGCAGATGCGAAAGAGGTGTATTTCTGCGACACCCTTGAACCGCCTGTGCTTGAAACGAAAACCTCAGTAAGCAAGGATGCCGTGCTGCGCTCACCGGCAAAGTTGGCATCGCTCAAACCCATTGCCATTCCAGAAGGGCGTTATGCGGTGGTCATCTCCTATTCGCCGAAGTTCAAGGCATGGCTCCCTGTGTTGCTTGGCGGGCCCTACTTCAACCGTCTGTGGCAAGGCATCCGCATCCATGCGGGCAACACCGTGAACGATACGGAAGGTTGCATCCTTGTGGGTCGCAACCAGTTTGCAGGCCAAGTGCTGGAATCCCGCAAGTGGGTCTATGAGCTGAAGCAGAAGATTGTAGAGGCTAAAGCCCATGGCGAGGCCGTCTGGCTAACCATCAAGTGAGGTAGCATTGAACAGCAAGAGCCGTCAATTCCTTCATCGGAGTTGGCGGTTCTTAGCTTTGGGGAAGTTTAGACATTCCCCAGATAAACATGGCTGATGCCCTCTTCCTCAGCCACTTGCTTGGCGGCTTTCAGGGTTTGCAAGGGTGTGGGAGG
>CACZRQ010000237.1 GCA_902783615.1 uncultured Bacteroidales bacterium
CTTGGTCTCGGTAATCGGATATTCGCGAACAATGGCCAGGTTCTCCTCCTGATGCTTCTTCTCATCAATCTTCCACTCATTCCAGACCTTGCGCAGCGACTGCCCATACACCTTCTTAAACTGATTGGCAAAGAATGTGCGACTGTCGGCCGTGCGGTTGTAGAAGCTGATCATCTTATCGTAGCCGTAGGTCTTGGTCAGGTAGTTCACGAAACGCGTACCATAGAGATAGGCATTGGCACCCACCTGGAAGTCCATCGTCGATCCTTCGGTTTCCAGACCCACCACCGAGAACAGTTTGTCGCCTCCATCGATGATGCTGCGGAAATACATCTCGTCGTAGCCACCCAACGCGCGTCCCACGCCACCACCGAGCCATGTTTCCATGAAGCAGGCAATACCCTCGTGATACCAACGGGGTGAATACCAGCGTGGAACGGTCATGTAGCTCCACAGGGCAGAGAAAGGTTGCGAGTTGTCGGTACTTACCTTGGCACCGAAGAAACGACGCCAGTTGCGATCCTTCTTGTTGTATTTGTCGGTCATCACAACGTGCGTATATTCATGCTTGAAAAGCTGACGGTATCGCTCGCTGGATGGGTTGATGTAATACGACATGTTCAGCGGAGCCATGCCGATTTGGATGAAAGAACGGGGTAACGGCGCAGCACCGCCGTTACCGTCGTCCTCCCAGTCGGTTATCATCAGCATAGGTGCTTCTGGCTTATAGATGGAATCGGTTGTCCATATCTGGTTATGAAGCGCCTTGCCGTTTTGGAACATGCGTACCATGTGGGGGATGTAGCGCGACAGGTTCTTGTCGAAAAACACCAGTCTTGCCTCATCCGTTTTATACTGGTAGTAAGTTTGGTTCTGCCCCCACGAGATGCAGGGAAGCAGCAACATCAGCAGTATGACTATCCTCGTACGCATGTCCATTATATTTTATTTATTGTTGTTGAAAAACATTGCCAAGCGACGGGATTGAGCCAATCGATGCAGTTTGAATTGCTACACCCAATGCAGGAACATCAACTTCCTTCAATCCTCCTGTGGAACTTACTTTCATCACTTCATTAAAGCTGGTCTGAATAGCTGGATTGCTGGCTACACTTATAATATCATTCATTACAAAGGTTTCAGCACCACCTGCGAGATTGAATTGGGAAACCAAATTCTGTTGAAGTCCAGCGATAATTTCATTGGAAAGCTGAGGTACATTAGCACCATTAGAGTTAGCACCATTGAAAAGACTTGCTCCATTGGAAAGTTGAGGTACTTCACCGTTAAACTCCAACTTATAACCCTCCCTAAGAGAATTGGATAACTCCCGAAATCCAGGCATCTCTCCAATTTTATTGATGAAGTTTATGCTTATTTGTTCAAACAACTGTTCAGAGCTTTGCAAACCTGGCGTGCTGCTGACTGTTGGAACGACAACACTGTTGTACACCTCGAAGACATTGGAGATTTGTGGAATAACGTATCCTATGGTATTTGGAACATTCAATTCTCTAGCAAGATTGGCACTTTTCAAAACTCCTACCTGCTCAGACATTTTAAATCCACCCATAGAAGCCAGTGTTTTCTCAGCCGACAGCAGGTTGCCCTTCTTTGCCAGTGCAGCTGCACTTGCCTGGTCGCCTTCCAGCGCAGCAGTCATCTGCTGATAATCCAACCACTGGTCACGCACGAACTTCAGACGGTCGCTACCTTCGTTATTCTCCAGATACTTGTCGGTAGTATCAATGAAGCGGTTAGCCAGGTCGTTCTGCTTCTGCAGAGTGGTATAAGCCAATGAAGCATTGATGGTATTCTGAGCCAGTTCGGGACGCCCCTCACCGTTCAATGCGGCGTTCAGGTCGTTGCCAGCATCCATCAGTGACAAACAAACGTTGTTAACCATTGTGCGAGCTTCTGCCATGTCCTTCAACACATCAGCAAATGCAGGGATCTCGCCTGCCACCTCGTTCGACATCTCAACCAGTGTGCCGAATTGTGAAGCACGTGTCTGCATCACCATATAAGCAGCCACCATACCATTCTTAAACTCAGGGTCACTCTTCAGGAGCTCTTCCATATTCGATTCCAATGCAGCCTGCTTACGAGAGAAGCGGGAAGATTTAGCGATATCACCGCTGGCATTGGTGATGTCAACAGGCCAATTTACAAACATGGACGAGAGACCGCCCAATACAAGCACTGCTACCACAGCACCTAAAACGATAAATAAATTCTTCTTTTTCATAACTATAAACTGTTAATAGTAAAAACATTCTATACTCTTACAGGCTTATAACCGTTGCAAAGATAGCAACAATTATTGAATTCCTCTAAAAAAACGTCTCAAAAAAACGACAAACCGTCATAAACTTTTTCATTTCAGTTACAAAGTCACAATGGCCGACATGCCCGGCATCAGGTGGGGGTGCGGGGTAAGGATGGCCTCTAAGTGTATCATGCCGTTACTCTCCACCACCGGGCTCACAGCGGTAATGTGGGCCTCATGCCTGTCATCGGGGTATGAGATGGGCGTCACCGTGATGGCCATGCCTTTCTGGAACTTCTGCAGCTCGTTCTCTAACACATCAAAGGTCACCTTCAGGTGCTCGGTATCCACAATGCGAAACAGGGTCTCACCTGGAATGGCAGTTCCATAAAGGGTGGCATCGAGCTGTGTCACCACGCCCGAGATAGGTGCCTCGATGGTGCAATAGCTCAGCTGATGCTCCAGCTGCTGCAAGGCAGCCTTGGCGGCGTTATAGCCGCTGTTGATGCGAGCCAGCTCCTTGAGGTTCTCGGGTGCTTGCTCTAAGGCATCACGCTTGTAGCCCTGCCCCATCAGGATGGCCTGATACTCATACTCTGCCCGTTCCAGCTCTGCGCGGCCTTTCACAATCTTGTCCTCGGTGGCTGTTCTGTCTAAGCGAGCCACCACCTGTCCCTTCTGCACGCGCTGCCCCATCTCCACACCCAGCATCACTATCTGCTCATTGATGCGGCTGTTTACCGCCACCTCCGACACCGACATGATGGTGCCTTTGCAAGAAAATGCAGCCGTGGTCACATCCTTCACCTCCTGACTTTCCGGCTTCACCGCTGTTGCAATCACGGAAGCATCAGGCATCGCCTTCACGTCATCCTCTACCTGTCGCCCGCCCTGACAACCAGCCAGCGCCAAGCTCACCACCAAAAACATTACCTTTTTCATTATAATATTTTTCTGTTAGCAAAATTACCATATCCTATCACTAGTCTCTTTCTTTTTAGCGTAAATACATCGAGAGGAAAGCAAAAATTGGACGAGAGAAAAAAAATTGGATAAAAGATAAAAAATCACTCATTCGTAAGTGTCATCAAATGATAATACGTTATCCAATACTTCTCAAGTGCCGACAGATATTGGGTGTAGGCATCATCACGGCGGTTCTGCGCCAGCGTGTAAGTATTGATGTCGCACAGCCCATTGGCATAATTATCGGCATTCAAGACAAACACCTCGTCGGCCATGACCATCGCCTCACTGGTACGTTCCAGCAGTTGCCAGTAAGTGCGGATGTCGTTCATCGTCGCCATCACATCCTCCTTCAGTCTACGCTCCATCTCATCCAAGGCGCTCTCCTCACGGCTCACCCATGCCTGAGCAGCCGCATAACGGCTCTTGGCAGCTCCATGATCCATCAGCGGCACACTCAAGGTAATACCCCCCAAGGCATACAGGCGCTGGTCGCGATAAGCATGAAGAATCTTGTTGTCCACTTGTTGCATACCCACATTGATGTCCAACGCCACATTCACTCCTTTTTCCTTATACGCTTTCTGCGCCTGCTGGCGCGATTCCGTCACCGTGGCCACCTGAAGCCGGTAAGCAGGGTTGTTGGCCATCGCCAAGTCGATAGCCTCAGCTGGAGTCAGGCTCACTGTCGGGGGTTGTTGCGCAAACTGCAACTCCACGCCTGCCAACTCATCGCCATTCGCCAGCTGCAGATACGATGCCAGCTTGATGCGGGCATCCTCCACGCTGGTACGTGCCATCTCTAAAGCGTTGGCCGCATTCATGCGCTGCAGTTCCAACGACCGCAGTTCTGCCAGCGTCACCATGGCTATGCTTGCCTTTTCGCAGGCAATAGCATATAGCGTATCGGCAGCCTGTAAATTACGTTGATACATATCATACTGCCCCTGTGCGAATACCAGCTTGAAGAAACGCTTCGCCACTTCCTCGGCTATGTTGTTCAAATCATACTGATGCTGCAGCCGGGCCGCCTGGACACGTTGGTCCTCTACAATCTTCTCCCAGCGATAGGGATTATAGCCCAGCAAGTTCTGCCGATAACCAAACAGGATCGGGGTCGCCACATACTGACGCGCATACGTTGCCTTACTACCGAAATACTCAGTCCATACGGCCTGTGTACCCACATACGCCTCGCCACCCAGATTCAGCATCTTTTGGGTAAGATTCACACTGGCTGCTGCCGACAGGTTGTTGAAGTTGCGCAGATAGACATAATCGCGTGTGGGATCACTGATGATCTTCTGGTAGTTAGGTGCCACACGCAACATGAGTTGCGGTTTTCTCAACGCCATGAACTCATCAAAACGCTGGATATTGTAGCTCAGCTCATACTTGCTTTGGAATGCCAGAATCGTACTGTCTTGGGCTTGACGGATAGCCTGCTCCAATGACATTGACAATTGACCATTAACGATTGAACATTCAGTATTCACCATTACTACGCACAACATGATGCGCAGCACCCAATCTTCCCATCTATTAACAACACACTTCTTCATAGTCAATCTTCATCCTTTGAAAAATAACCTTTAGCCTCCAGCTCCTCAAAACTACCATCCTCCACGACACGCCCGTCGCGCAATACTATAATGCGGTTGCAATGCCTGATGGTGCTCATGCGGTGAGCAATCACGATACGAGTGCAGTCCAGTTTCGCCAGGCTTTCAGTGACAATGTGTTGGCTGATGTTATCGAGTGCCGAGGTCGCCTCATCCAAGAAGAGTATCCTCGGCTTCCTGACCAGTGCACGGGCAATGAGTATGCGTTGCTTTTGTCCGCCAGAAACGCCCTTGCCATCCATGCTGATTGGTGTCTGCATACCCAACGGCATCTGCTCAATATCCTTGTCGAGAGCCGCCAAACGAGCTGCCGCCCAGGCATCCTCCTCCGTCAGTAGCGAATTGTTGAAGATGATGTTGTCAAGTATGGTACCTTCAACCAACTTGCCTTCCTGCAAGCAGATGCTCAGACAGTGCTGACGGAAGGAACGCAGGTTCATCTCATTGAGATTATACTGGTCGTAGAAAATAGATCCAGAAGCAGGCATCTCGTAACCAATCATCAAACGCATGAGTGTGCTCTTACCACAACCCGAAGCACCCACCAGAGCCACATATTCGCCACTGTTGATATGGAGACTAAGACCATCGAAGAGCAACGGCATATCTTCGGAATAGCGGAACTTCAATTTTCGTATGTCAATGGTTCCGCTGATATCCTTTACAACAACAGAGTGGGCACGATTTTCAGTGTCGGCCTGCATAATGGGCTTGCAAAGCATGGCCTCTGGTTTCATTCTTGCTATGGTAAGGACAATCCCTTGAAGTTGAGCCATAGCCTCTGTAGCAATCAAAAGCACACTGCAATAAGCAATATAGTCGGATAGTCCAAGGCCATAATGCCACGCTGCTCCCATTGTGACAATCAAGGGCAGCATTCTCATATTATAAGAGAATGCCGACGCATAGAAGGCCATTATCGGTTTGCTTGAACTGTATTGGTCGGTAGGCTCGTAGGCAAAAGCCCAATGACGATAGGCTCGTATCTCTGCACCACAGGTTTTCACCTTCTGTAAACCATTGGCAAGACTGAATATGACGCCCTGAAGTTTGGAGTTGGCTGGTGTGACACTTCCCCGCACTTTCATCATGTAATATAACTGTACCAAAATCGCCAAAACCACAAGTAATATGACTGCGATACCAGTATAAAGCAACTGACCACCATAGATAAAGAACTGGATGAACATGATACCCGTAAAGAGGAAGGTCAGCGTTGTGGAAAGTATCTCGCTTGTAAGCATAGAACTAAGCCTTGACAACGATAATACACGGTTGGACAAGTCGCCTGGAGAATATTGCTTGAAGAAATTGGTGGGCAGCATGAGCAGATGTTGCATCATGGCAGTCTGTAAACTATACTCCACCTTATCCTTGATACGTATCACAACGAGGTTTCGGGCCAACTGCACCATGATCATACCCATGGAGGCACTCAGCAGAAGCGTGGCCACAGGTATGATTTGCGTGGCATCGCCAGAAGGTATCACCTCATTGAAGATAAGTTTTGTGATATAGGGTGTAAACATAGTAAGCAGAATTACGCCAAGACAAGACACCAGTGAGTAGAATGCATCAGAGATGCTAAGCTCTTTCATGGCGTAGCGTACCATCTGTAAGGCCGTGAAGCTGTAGTTTGATAATGAGCGGCACGTGGTAAACGCTTCACGTTTCAATAGTGAGTCACTCTTGCTGCTGTTAACGCGGCAAAGAATACCAGTTTTAGGATTGACATAACTATATGACGTGAAATTCGGTTTAAGAATCACAGGAGTATCGCCGTCAGCAAGAAAACCTATCATCCTCCCTGTGCTTCGTTTCCACCAGTTCTCTGACAATGTTACCTTACGTAAGAAAACATTCTGTGTCGCTAGCATCTCCTCCATTTCCGTCAAGTTGGCAGGCTGTTGCCATTTCAAGCGACGCCAAGCCCTGCGGTCAACCATGGCATGGAGCAGAGTTGCCGCCTCATCAAACGACTGTCGGTCGCCCTCAATACGGCGAACCAGTTGCTCTAATATCGGATTATCCAAAGGGTTATGCATATTTCATCAGTTCTTTATACAGCCCTTCCATGCACATCAATTCTTCATGGGTGCCTTGTTGTACAATTTTTCCATGTTCCATCACATAAATGCAGTCGCAATGACGGATGGTATCCAGACGATGAGCAACCATAATGAGCGTGATACCCATGTAGCGCAAATGATCCATCACACGTTTTTCGGTTTCCAGATCAAGAGCTGATGTAGCCTCATCCATGATAATGATAGTTGGTTCTTTAGCCAGAGCCGTAGCAATCTCTATGCGCTGCCGCTGACCGCCACTGAGATTCTTACCACCCTCGACTACCATTCCCTGATAGGCTCCTGGGCGCTCAGCTATCTCTTGGTGAATCTGGGCTGCATTTGCGGCCAGTATCATGGCAAAGTCTTCTATGGAAGAATCCCACATCTTAATATTATCACTGATGGTACCCTCAAAAAGCGTGATGTCCTGGTTGACCACCGACACTGAGTTGACAAACAACATTCTATTTACTTGTTCACGGAGCACTCCATCAAAAAGCACCTCGCCCTCCCAAGGTTCATAAAGGCCAGACATCAGTTTGGCTACCGTACTTTTGCCACATCCGGAAAGCCCTACGAATGCCACTTGCTGACCAGCCTTGACATGCAGAGAAAAATTCTTCAATATGGGTGGCTGTTCATGTGTATAACCAAAAGTAACATTGCGCAGTTCCACATCACCAAACAGTTTCGACTTTTCCAGGAGTTCCTCTATCGAGGGTAGTTTTATGGCAGGTAACCGTGGCTCATTATCTGTCACTTCCGCTATTCGCTCAAGCGACGAGTGCATATTCATGAGATGCTGTGAGGCACCTAACAATTTGTTCATTGGGAAGACAATATTGTTAGTCAGACCCTGCGATGCCAAGAGCATACCAGGTGTCAGCTCTCCATTCAAGATAAACCAACTGCCAAGACAGAGTATCAATGCATTGCTCAGCTGAAGCACAATCAAGGGTACCGTACTCATTAATGCCATACTGGTAGTTGTTCCAATACGGGCATTCAAGGATTGGGAATAGGCTTTATCCCAAGTACAGAAGAAATCCTCCTCTCCACCCATTGCCTTGATCGTTTCAATATTGTTCAATCCGTTCATGGTGATGCTCTGCAAACGTCCGTCTGTCTTTTCCATACTGCGGGCTTTCCTTTTCTGGTATTTTGCATTGGTACGGATAGCTATTAACAATACCAACATGGCCAACAGTTCTATGGCAGCTAACTTCCGACTATAAAGCGTCAAAAGCCAGCCACAAAGCAATGGTTGCAGCCACAACGTAGTAAGAGGCAAGGCATGTTCTATACCATCAAGGGCTTTATCAATGCTTCCATAGCGAGAAGCGAGCTCTCCTGAAGAAAGACGGTCAACAAACGACATGGGAAGACGCAACAACGTCCATAGGTAGCGCGAATGAGCAGTTGCAGAAAGGCGCGAGAGTTGTCGCTTACGTGAACTGTTAATAAACATCCACGATATTAGCGACAAGAAGAACAGCATGAAGTAGCATACCATCAGCGGTGTAAACCACTCTGGGTTTTTCTTCGTAATGATGCTGTCGGTATATACCTGTTGAAATAGAGGAGTCAGAATGACAACAAGCGTATCAATAAAATAGATGGCAACAGCTATAGGTATAAATGCCGCATTGCCCCGCAAGAAGCGGCGCAGCAAATTGAGCGTTGTCTGTTTAGTCTTACTCATGGAAATCTCTATTCTGTCATTAGCTTCAATGAATTGAAGCGGCTTTTTACTGATTCAAACAAATACTGGAACATGCTGCGGCGACGCGTCTCGGTCAATACAGAACAGTAGGTGCCAATGCCCATGCTCACATCTGCAGGCTCGCCAAATGACCAGTCGTATCGTGTAGGATCCTCAGGCGAGCACAACAGGTCAATGCGTACCTCATACACCACATCACTCTGCCCCAACAGTCGTTGTGCCATGATGTCCGACCTCAGCGTCTGACTCACTTCATTGGCAACGGCAGGATAGCGCACCACCTGGGTAATCTTTCCACGTACATAACCTATCTCATCACGCTTTTCATCGGCAGGCCACACCTGTGCCTCCATGCCTATGCGTAGGTCTCGCTGTGCTTCAGTGCTTGCGAAAGCTATGAGTTGAGTATGTTGCGACTCCTCTCCAGTTGCATTATTCACAATTACACTTACTATGGGCTCAAAGGCTTCAAATGTCTCGTTTTCGGTCTTGGTGCTGATTACCAGCCCATCCACAGTGCTGGTCAGGAAACTGTAACTCTCGCCTATCGATACCAGTGCCACCGTCTGCCCCTGATGCACACTGTCGCCGTTATGTACCAGCATGTTGCGCACCATACCTTTGTTGGGAAGTGTGATGTCGGTGGTTCCCTGCGCAGGGAACACCACACCTGCATAATGTGCCTTATCGGTCACATTGCCCAAGAAGCCCCACACCACGAATGCCACCATTAACAGTATGATGGCAGTGGCCAACAGGTAGGTAGGAACGGCTGTCACCTTCAAGTATTCGCCCATCTGGTCGGGCGAGCTCAGTACCTTGTTCCTCGTTTCCTTGGCAGATGTATTCTTTTCGTTATTGTTTTTCATCGTTACTCTCTTTTTTTGGCAAAAGTAATATTTTTCTCCAACATTTCTTTCCTCTGTGTGTAAAAAATCGAGAGGAAAGGTAAAATATAGACAATAGGCATCATATTCTGCCTTAACACAGCCATCATTATCCATCGCACCGCCTGCTCCCTATCCTTGCAAAACCTCCTTTGGGAGGAAGGAGGCGTTTTTTCCGCCTGTTGCAGTATCTCCTACCAGTCGTCGGAATGCTTCCTTTCCCCCTTAAGGAATGCTTCCCGTCGATCGTGGAAGAAACTGCGTCGGGTCTCTAAAACGTCTCCCTTCAGGGATGGTAAGCAGCCCCGTCTTTGATTGACAATGCAAAGATACTGCAAAGATACGATTGAGCTATGTACATCCATGCCTGCTTATGCCTTTCCATGCCTATTTATGCCTTTCCTTGCCTGTTTTTGCATGCACCTACCGTATTTTGGCCTATTGCTCAGCCTGCGTCTGCCGTTCCTTGCCTCTATTCAGCCTGCTCCTTCACGTTCGGTCTTTGTGGTGTGGGAAATCACCATCCCTCTACCCCCTCTTACTATAGTCCATCCCCTCTCTTTATAGAGAGAGGTGGATGGCTATATAAGGAGGGAGGGGTATAGATAGGGATGGTGATGGATTACCACAAAAAAACGTGAGTTCGACGAAGAATGAGGCATAACCCGGCAAATCGACGAAACAAATAGGCCAGCTAATTTGCTTATGTCTGCAATTTTTTGTATCTTTGCACCCATTATAGCTAAATAGACCATCATTATGGAGAAAAATTACAAGAGAACCACCGTTACTGCAGCGCTGCCCTACGCCAACGGTGGTGTGCATATAGGGCATCTGGCCGGTGTGTATGTGCCTGCCGACATCTACGTGCGTTACCTGCGTGCCAAGAAACGCGAGGTGATTTTCATTGGCGGAAGCGATGAACACGGCGTACCCATCACCATCCGTGCCCGCAAGGAGGGCATTACCCCCCAGGAGGTGGTGAACCGCTACCACACCATGATACGCGACTCGTTCGATGAGTTCGGCATCTCGTTCGACATCTACAGCCGCACCACCTCGAAGACCCACCACCAGTTTGCTGCCGAATGGTTCCGCAAGCTGTATGATGAGGGTAAGCTGACCGAGGAGACCACCACGCAGCTGTACGACGAGGAGGCAAAGCAGTTTCTGGCCGACCGCTACGTGACTGGCGAGTGCCCCCACTGCCACAACCAAGGCGCTTACGGCGACCAGTGCGAGAAGTGTGGTCGCGACCTCTCACCTACCGAGCTAATTAACCCGAAATCGACCATCAGCGGCTCTACCCCCGTAATGAAAGAGACCAAGAACTGGTATCTACCGCTGAACGAGTATCAGGACTGGCTGAAGCAGTGGATATTGGAGGAGCACAAGGAGTGGCGCAGCAATGTGTATGGACA
>CACZRQ010000238.1 GCA_902783615.1 uncultured Bacteroidales bacterium
AGCCTTGTATCTTAAATCTGGCGCGCATCTTACAATCAAAGTCCTGGGCAACTGCGTAATCAATGCTCCCGACCATACAGGCCTCGACCTTTCCGGAAACACAACCATCACTGGCGGCGGAACACTGAGAATAAACAGCAAATGGGCAGCCATCTGTAATTGGGAAGACACCAGGTTCACCCTGCAAAACAACACAACACTCATAGCATACAGCAGCGACTCTTATGGCTACTGCGACGACGGCTATGACTACGACCAGCAGAAATCATGGTTCATCATCAAGGATGGAGGCCTCTTTGCGGCTTTCGGCAAAAACGGACCTATCTCATTATCCAGCGACAGAACGATTAATTTCGACAGTTACACCGATTTGCGCTATCCTGTTGGCGGCCAGCTGTGGGACGACGGCTATGCCTATGATGCTGACGGAAATGAAGTGACGAACGACTGGGCTGTCATCGGATGGGACACTCAGAAGACAGACGAACTGATACAGGAATTGGTTTACTTCCCCAAGCGTGAACTCGGCTTCAGCATCAATGGCAAGAACATGACGGCTGCAGATGTGAACGATGTGCCCGGAGTGGTGAGCGGAAATGCATACATCGAAGACAATCCCGATGGTCTCGGCTGGGAAGGCACACCGACCCTCGTGCTCGACAATGCCACACTCGACTGGGACGATGCCAAGGAATCCCTCAATCTGCAGGCGGGCAAGAAACTCACAATCAAAGTCCTGGGCGACTGCACCATCAATGACGGCCTCAGCATTTCAGGAAACGCCACCATCACTGGCGGCGGCACTCTGAGAATAAATTCCACGGGTGCAGCCATCGAGACTTTCGACGAAGCCAGCTTCACCATTCGCGACAACACAAAGGTGGTGGCACACAGCAGCGGCTGGATCAGCTATCTCGACAGTGGCAACAACAATGGCGCATATTGCACCATCGAGAGCGGTTGTGTGTTTGCAGCCTACGGCCCCGGTAGTTTCAATCCCTTCATGTTCGGCTCCAGGTCTGCCACTCTTGGCGAAGGCATCGGCATACGCTATCCAGAAAGCTGTCAGCTGTGGGGCGCGTATGTATATTATGTATCTGACTACGACTACTACGAAATAACGAACGACTGGGTAGTCTTCGGCCCCGACAATGAGGCGACAAATGAGTTGATTCAAGAATTAGTCAGCAATAAGCGCAAACTCGGCTTCAGCATCAACGGACAGGAAATGACCACAGAAAATATGAACGATGTGCCAGGACTGGTAAGCGGAAGAGCCTACATCGAAGAGCAACCGGAAACCGGTGTTCCGATACTTGTGCTCGACCACGCCACGCTCGAGTGGAACGAAGCCACTTATGGCTTGCATAATCGCAGTGGTGTGCAGCCCAAACTTACAATCAGAGTTCTGGGCAAATGCTCGATAAGTGTTCCCAATGGCATTGCTCTTGAACTGGACCTCGCGACACAGACCACCATCGAAGGCGGCGGAAATCTCTACATCACTTCCGGCCAAAATGCCATCGAGACATGGGCTGAATCAAATCTCCTGATACAGGACTTTACGTTTGTAGCAGTGAAGAGCGAAACAGAGTACAGTGCCCTTTTGGAGCATAATGGCGCTAACATCGAAATCAGCGACAATGGCTTGTTGGCTGCATACAGCAAGTTTGTACCCCTCTGGTTGGATCCCAATAGCCAGTTCGTCTTGGGTGAAGGCATTGCCTTATACTATCCTGTTGATACCTATATCGACAGCAAGAACAAGATTTGTAATGCCGATGGAACAGAGGTGATGAACGACTGGGTAGTCTTCGGTCCCGACATTCTGATGACCCAGCTATTCGTAAAGAATTTACTAAAAGGCCTTGCCAAAGACCTTGACTTCAGCATCAACGGACAGGTAATGACCACTGCAAACATGGATGATGTGCCAGGAGTGGTGAGCGGGTCAGCATACGTCACCTTAAGCTCCCATGGCGAACCAACTCTTGTACTTGACAATGCCACGCTCGAGCAGGACGAAGAAGCCAATTGTATAGATATGTGGGGAGCGTCGCTAAGAATCATTGTCCTGGGCGACTGCTCGATAAATGTGCCAAATGGCGGAGCTGTTAGAATGGAAGATTCCCGCCTGATTATAGAAGGTGGCGGCAAACTTCATATATCTTCACTATCTGTGAATTTCGATGCGATACCTGGCTCTCAGCTGACGATACAAGATCGCACGGTTGTCATAGCGGAGAGTGAAAAGAATTTCTGCTACTTCAGCAACTACAAAAGCGAGTTAAACTCCTTCACCATTCAGAACGGAGGTATGTTTGTTGTTTACAGCAACGCTTACTCGCCAATGATCTATCGCAATATACCCGTATTAGGCGAAGGCATTGATGTCCGTTATCCTGCAGGTGCAAGCTTGAGCGACATGTGTGCAGTGAATGCCGACGGAACGATATTCTGGCACGATTGGCTGGTCATCGGCCCGGACAATGATGCGATGCAGGACTTGATAGATGGCATAGTCAACGTTAACGCTAACCTGAACGCAGACCAGAACATTAACGAAGGAGTTTATAACCTTGCCGGCCAGCGCTTGAGCAAGATGCAAAAGGGCATCAACATCGTTAACGGCAAGAAGGTCATGGTGAAGTAGAAAAAGCCTCTCCAAACCACAGGCCCTCTCCAAGCCTCCCCCTCAAAGGGGGGGCTTTTTTTCGCCTGAAGTCTTCCTCCAGGGGAAGTTAGAGGGGTGCTTGGAGTTAACTGGGTCTGATGAGGATGAGGGAGAAATAAATAGCTAAATTACTAAATAGTAAATAAATAGTAAATGGTAAATCGTCAAATCGCAAATAGAATTAATCCGTTTAATCAGCTCAATCTGTGGTCCTCAGTCAATTCATAATTATCAATTCATAATTCATAATTATTGGTGCGGTAGCCAATCTGTTTAAT
>CACZRQ010000239.1 GCA_902783615.1 uncultured Bacteroidales bacterium
ATAATAAGGCAGATAAGTATCCACCATCTTAACAGCAGATATATAGTTTACAGAGAAGCCGCACTCCTCAGCCAATTTGTCAAAATACTCTGGGAACAACGTATAGTTGGCCCCATAAGTGCCTACGGCAAAGATATAGTTGGCCTTGAAGGTTGACTTGCGGATAAAGTTCTGTACAATCGTAGGTGGGATAAAACAATAAAGTGGGAATACAAAACCTATCTCCTCTGCTTCATAAACAGGATTTTCCTTGTGGATTTCCTGTGGGATGCTCAGCATCTGCCCTTCCTCGCCAGCAATAGTCTTACCTACATAGAGGCTGTTGCCAGTAGCTGAGAAGAAAAAGATGAGTCGCTTGCCGGTAACAGTTGTTGTCTCTGTCTCCGAGGATGACTTGCATGAAGTAGCAGCAAGGCCATTGTATGATGCCATAGCTGTCAGCGCAAAGAAACCACCCACTCTCTTGAGGGCTTCTCTTCTTGAAATTACATTTTTACCCATTATAACACACTTTTAATAATTTTTTTGTGCAAAGATAGTAGTTCAAAATAAAAAAAACATTACCTTTGTTACGGATAAAGATACCCATTTTACTTATCGGGATAGTTATCTGCCTTTTTTGATTTATTTTAACATGACATTGGCTTTTTGAATAAGGTTTTTACTGTATGGACGCTATTCATTTAGACACTATTGCTGAATATAACGAGAAGTTCGGTTTTGAAGGGGTGAATCCACATATTAATGTGGTGGACTTCAACGAGACTGTTCAATGCAAAAACGAAACGCTAAGCTTCGGTTTCTATATCATCAAGTTGAAGAACAAGTATTGCGGTAACATCGCCTACGGGCATACTCGCTATGACTACACTGACGGTTCTATTTTCTGCATCGCTCCCGGACAAGAAATAACCATCGATTTAATGGAGGAAGAAAAGCCGTCATCGGTTTGTTTGCTGTTTCACCCCAAACTGATACATGGCACAGAGCTGGGAATGCATATACTCGACAGATTTCCATTCTTCTCATATAATAATAACGAGGCTCTTTATGTTTCTGAAGAAGAGAAGCAATTCTTTATGGAATCAATGAATCGTATCAGACAGGAAATCAAACAAGAAGCTACCTCTTACAACAAAAACCTATTACGACTTAACATCGAACTGTTGTTAGAATACCTCATGCGACTTTACGACCGCCAGTTTGAGTCACGCAGCCCAATCAACAAGGAAGTGACAAACAAATTCATGAAACAATTGCATGAATACTATGTCCACCAACAGACCCAAGAGGTTAGCTTGCCTACTGTGGAATATTTTGCTAATCTGTCTGGCTACTCTACCAAATATTTCAGTGAACTTATCAAGAGAGATATTGGCAAGAGTGCACAGGATCTCATCACCTCTTATATATTGGATGTAGCTATGAATAAGCTACAAGGGTGCAATGCCAGTATAAAGGAAATTGCCTATGAGCTGGGATTTCAACACCCACAGCACTTCACCCGTTTCTTCACCAAACAGATGGGTTGTTCGCCAAAAGAATACAAGAACAAGCTTTGACCCCGTTATTCAAGTCAAAAGCTTCATCTTTTCTTTGTTTAATTAGGAAAAAAGCCTTAACTTCGCAGGGTAAACAATAAATCAAACCATATTATAGATAATGTATAGCTTTACATGCGACTATTCAGAGGGGGCACATCCCAACGTCCTGAAGAAGCTTCAGGAGCTTAATTATGTGCAACATCCTGGCTATGGCGAGGATACAGTGACTGATGAGGCCATAGAAAGGATACGCCAAAGCATCGGCAATCCAAAGGCAAGCATCTATTTCGTTATTGGTGGCACACAGGCCAACATGGCGGTCATCTCGGCACTGTTGCGCACACCGGAAGCAGTGATTTGTGTGGAGGGAGGACACATCTTCGCCCACGAAACGGGAGCCATCGAGGCAACAGGGCATCGTGTGATTACGGTACCAGGCATTCAAGGCAAGCTTACCCCAGCTGGCATCCAGAAAGCGTTGGATGACTACTTCATGCGTCCCCACATGGTGAAGCCTGCGATGGTGTATGTATCTGATGCCACAGAAGTTGGCACCATTTATAAAAAAGCGGAGCTGCAAGCCATCAGCGATTTCTGTCGTGCTCACAAGCTGTTGCTGTATCTCGACGGCGCACGTCTGGGAAGTGCTTTGACAGCTGAAGACAACGACTTGACGCTGCATGACTTGACAGAGCTGACCGATGCTTTCTATATCGGAGGCACCAAGAACGGAGCATTGTTTGGCGAAGCCATTGTATTCAACGATCCAAAGTTGTATCCCGACTTCGACTATGTGCGCAAGGAACGTGGTGCATTGTTGGCAAAGGGTTGGCTCTTGGGAGCTCAGTTTGGCGAATTGTTCAAGGATGACCTCTATTTCAAGATTGCCCGTCACGCCAATATGCTGGCCAAGAAACTGGCTTCAGCACTCAAGGAAGCTGGTTATGATTTCTTAGCGGAATCAACCACCAACCAGATCTTCCCCATCGTCACCAAAGAAGAGATGGCTTTCTTAGCACAGAAGTATGTCTTCGAAGAGTGGCAACCTATTGACGAGCATCGAACCGCCATCCGTTTCGTCACCTCGTGGGCTACGGATGAGGAGCATGTAGATGAGTTGATAAGCGACTGTGTTGCTTTGAGAACTAACGATTGAGAATTGACAATTGACCATTGACGATTGACAATTAATTACTCCGCATGGGTAATCGTCAATTGTCAATCGTCAATAGTCAATAAAAATATAATACTATGGAAAAATACATTTTAGCAGTAGATCAAGGCACGAGCAGTTCTCGCGCCATCATCTTCAACAAGAAAGGTGAAAGCTGTGCTGTGGCACAGAAGGAATTTACGCAGTATTTCCCGAAATCGGGATGGGTGGAGCATAATCCACACGAAATCTGGTCATCAGAGGCCTCGGTCATCAGTGAAGCGATGGCCAAGATGGGCATCAACGGTGAAGATATCGCTGCCATCGGTATCACCAACCAGCGAGAAACCACCATCGTGTGGGATGTGGAAACCGAGGAACCTATCTACAATGCCATTGTGTGGCAAGATCGCCGTACGGCTGAGTTCTGCGACGAACTGAAAGCTCAGGGTGTGACCGAGATGATTCACGAAAAGACAGGCCTCATCATCGACGCTTATTTCAGCGCCACGAAAATCAAATGGATGCTCGACAATGTGAGTGGTGCCCGCGCTCGTGCCCAGCAGGGCAAGTTGCGCTTCGGCACAGTTGATTCATGGTTAGTTTGGCGACTCACCAAGGGTGCTTTGCACATCACCGATGTCACCAATGCCTCTCGCACCATGTTGTTTAACATCCACACGCTGCAATGGGATGAGGATTTGCTGAAACTGTTTGACATTCCTTTGTCGATGATGCCCCAGGTGAAGTCGTGCAGTGAGGTATATGGCTATACCCAGTCGGCCATCTTCAACCAACCAGTGGCCATCGGTGGCATCGCAGGCGACCAGCAGGCAGCTCTCTTCGGACAGCTCTGCACCGAGCCTGGTAGCGTGAAAAACACCTACGGCACAGGCTGCTTCCTGTTGATGAACAGTGGTGAAAAGCCCATCATGTCGAAAAACAATCTGCTCACCACCATCGCCCTGAAGCGAGGCGACCAGGTTACTTATGCCTTAGAGGGCAGTATCTTCGTGGGAGGTTCAGTGGTACAGTGGTTGCGCGATGGATTGGGAATCATCAAGTCATCCAGTGAGATAGAAGCTTTGGCAGCCACAGTGCAAGACACAGGAGGTGTGTATTTCGTGCCTGCACTCACAGGTATGGGTGCCCCCTACTGGGATCAGTATGCGCGAGGCAGCATCACAGGCATCAGTCGAGGCACCACAGCAGCCCACATCGCTCGTGCAGCCTTGGAGGGTATCGCTTTCCAGACACTCGATATTGTACAGGCTATGCAGCGTGATGCTGAACTGCCACTGAAGGAACTCAAGGTGGATGGTGGAGCCTCTCGCAACAACCTGATGATGCAATTCCAGGCTGACATTCTGGACACCAAGGTGATACGTCCACGTAATCCTGAAACCACAGCCTTAGGAGCTACCTATCTGGCAGGCTTGGCAGTAGGTTTCTGGAAGAGCATTGAGGAAATACGCGACCAGTGGCAAATCGACTCGATGTTCATGCCAAACGAAGATCGTCAGCATGTAGAAGCCCAAGTGAAAGGCTGGCGTGAAGCGATACAGCGTACGTTGACGATTGACAATTGACCATTGACAATTGAGCTTCGCTCCAATTTCGTCACGACTCGGCATAGCTCAAGCAAGCTTGGCTCTGCTCTCGCTGTTCCGAAAAGTGACCATTGACAATTAAGCAATAAATTAATACTTAAACCATTATGATCGAAAAAATGATTTTTGAGTTCTTAGGAACCATGATACTGATTCTGATGGGCGATGGCGTTTGCGCCAACGTCAGTTTGGAAAAATCGAAGGCTAAGGGTGCCGGCTGGGTAGTTGTAACCTTTGCCTGGGGTCTCGCCGTAATGTGCGGTGTATTTGTAGCCGGTCCTTATACGGGTGCTCACCTCAATCCTGCCGTATCCATCGGTTTGGCATTGGCTGGCACTTTCAGCTGGGATTTGGTGTTGCCCTACATCGTAGCTCAGATGCTGGGTGGCTTCGTTGGAGCCGTATTGGTTTACATGTTCTTTAAAGACCACTACGATGCTACGCCCGATGCAGATGCCAAGTTGGGCACATTCTGCACCATTCCTGCCATTCGCAACAAGCCCCGCAACCTGCTGAGCGAGACCATCGGTACCTTCGTGCTGGTATTCTGTATTCTCGCTATGGGTACTGCTGGCAACACGCCTGAAATGGGTATGGGTAGCCTCGGTGCCTTCCCTGTTACCTTCCTGATTGTGGCCATCGGTATGTCGTTAGGTGGTACCACAGGTTATGCCATCAATCCTGCCCGCGACCTCGCCCCACGTTTCGCTCATTTCCTCCTGCCCATCAAGGGCAAGCGCGATAGCGACTGGGGTTATGCTTGGGTGCCTATTGTGGGTCCCATCATCGGTGGAGCCATCGCCGCAGGCATCTATCTCATGGTTTGCTAAAATATAAATGGGGGTTAATCACAACCCCCATTCTATTTAAAACCCAAATACAATTTTGAAACCATCTGGCTGGTCTTCCTCAGTGACGCTCTTCGACATGCCTCGAACGATGCTGACGGCAATTTCATCGGCCAGCTTCCTGCTCAAAGGCGATTCATGCATGCCTCTGATGGTGATATTCATGTTCAGACTATAATCCATCTCACTGAACACCAGCTCAACATTCAAAGGTCGTTCATTGGTAGCAATCAATGTGTTAAGCATCTCCTCTATCACATGCTTGACAGGCTCACACTTGTCGTAAAGCGCATACTTGGTGCAGAACAAATCCACTTCGGTGAAGAAACCATACATATCGTAATCGGCACCAGTCACATCCAGACGCAGACTGCGGATACGATGGATAAAGGTCTGTGTATCTTCACGCTGAGGATGGTCGAAAATCTGTTCTGGAGTGCCGTCCTCATAAATTATGCCCTTGTTCATGAAGAAGATGCGGGATGATACGTCTTTCGCAAACTTCATCTCATGGGTCACAATCAGCATGGTCATGCCCTCTTTGGCTAATTGACGGATGACGCTCAGCACCTCGCCCACCATCGTGGGGTCGAGGGCACTGGTAGGCTCATCAAACAGAATGATCTCGGGGTGCATGGCCAAGCAGCGAGCTATAGCTACACGTTGTTTCTGTCCACCACTGAGACTGGCTGGATAAACGTTAGCCTTCTCTGCCATACCCACCTTGCGCAACAGTTGAATGGCTTCCGCCTCGGCATCTTGTTTACTCTTCTTCAACAGCTTGATGGGTGCCAAAGTAACATTCTGCAGAATGGTCAAATGGTCAAACAGGTTGAAACTCTGAAACACCATACCCATGCGCTGGCGCAGGCGGTTCATTGGGTAGCCCTTTTCCAGTATATTCTCACCATCCACGAGGATTTCACCACCAGTAGGTGGATCAAGCAGGTTCAAGGCACGGAGAAAGGTACTTTTACCTGTACCCGACGGACCGATAATACTGATGACCTCACCTTTGTCAATGTCACAATTCACATCTTTCAGCACCTGAAAGGATTCTCCTGTAGGTGTAGTATATGTTTTGCTAAGGTGTCTTACGCTAATCATGGGTTCTTGGATTTAACGGTTTGTTCAAGCAACTTGCCCAACAACCAGGCAAGCACAAAATAGATGATAGAGATAACGATAAGCGGGAAGAATGCATCGAACGTGCGACTGCGAATCAGATCGCTTGCTTTCGTCAAATCCTGAATGGCAATGTAACCCACGATAGAGGTATTCTTGAACAGCGATACAGCCTCTCCTTTATACACAGGCATCACGGCTTTGGCAGCCTGTGGCAGTATGACGTAAATAAAAGTCTGCAATGGAGTAAATCCCAAAGCCACACCCGCCTCCGACTGTCCTTTGCTCACTCCATTGATGGCAGAACGGAACATCTCGCTTACATAAGCGGCAAAAACCAGCGCGAAGCTGACGATAGCCACAAGGGTGGCGCTCATTCCGGTGCCAGCCAGCACCACATAGAACATCAGCATCAGAATCACCAGCAGTGGCACGCCGCGCAAGATATCAATATAGGTAGCGGCAATCTTGTTCAGCCAACGGTATCGGCTCATGCGCATCCAGCAAACCAAAGCTGCCAACAGGGTGCCGAGCAACAGCGAAAAGACTGAAATGATGAGGGTTTCCCACAGACCATCCACAAGGAATTTCCATCGGTCCTCGTCTATCAGGTTCTTTTGAAAACTCTCCTTCAAGCTTTCCCACATTCCCACAGAAGCAGTGGTTGCCTCAGTATCATATATGAAGTAAGCAGGATGACACTCATTGTAAGGATTGCTGAAAAGCACCTTCTCGGCACGTTCTGGTGTAATGAACAGACAAGAGCTCCACACGTCAGCCATTCCGCTGAGCAAAGCAGCCGACCCACTGGAACCTTCCAGATAGCTCACTTCAATAGGGCGCTTGGCGTAGGCAGCAAAACGATACAGCAATTCCATCTCGAAGCCCGTCCAAGTATCGCCTTTCTTAAAGCTCAAAGGAGCCATCACCAGACTGGTAACAATGCGAAGGGGCTTTCCCTGTGCTACTTTTTCAATCTTGGGCAGCGACACCGTGTCTGGCTCATCCGTATCATACCAACGACTGCGTATATCATCGTAGGTGCCATTGGATTTTATCTCGTCTAGAAAAGTATTGAACTGATTGACGGTTGCTACATCTTCTTTTCTGAAAGCATAGCCCACTTCATAGATTTCATCACAGAGATATGCCAAACGCAGGTGGTTCCTACGCAGGTCACCGGGCGACATGGCAATCTCATCATCCTTGTAAACATCCGCTTGACCCGAACGAAGGGCTGCAACAATGTCGGGAGGATTGTTGTAACGTGCCACCTTCACATCGGTGCGATTCGATATTTGAAAGTCGTAGATGGAGCCAGCCTGCACGGCCACCGTCAACCCACTGACATCGGTCTCGCTGTTAATCTCTATCTTCTTGACTGCCTGGTTGCCTGCACAACTTGCCAACAGCAAGACCAGCAAGGTGGAAAAGCATAGTCTAAGTTTATTCATTTACTTATTGCATTACTATATTTCATGTGTTATGGTAATCTGCCCGATTACTTCCAAAACGGCTGCAAAGATACCACTTTTTTTCGTCATTTCATAGTGTTTTCACCGATTTCTACATGCCATTGATTCAAGAGGGAATTGTGGAAGGTCATATTGAGAGCATAGGTTCAACAATGCATCTAATACCCTGGATTCTGCGTCAGGTTGTTGTTGAGCGCACGCACATCAGCGGGTATGGGGAAGACAGTGGTGTGACCATCAGACTCGTCAATGGCATCGGGACCCTCATAGAGCGACTTATAGCGGTTGAAGCGAATGAGGTCAGGGCGGCGCCACCCTTCCCAGCAGAGTTCCAGCAGACGCTCATCAAGGATGTTGTCGAGCGTACACTCGCGCTCCTCTGCTCCTGCACGCGCCCTGACGGCATTGAAGTCGGCACTGCCATCCAGCCCTAAGCGCTCCTTTGCCTCTGCGCGCATCAGCAGCACGTCGGCAAAGCGGAAGAGCACAATGTCGTTGTCAACGAGTTTGCCGTCCTTGATGGCATTCTTGTCAAACTCATATTTATACATACGTGCACCTGCCGTCTCTACATGTGGCGAACCACTGAGGTCGAGTTGCACCTTCTCAGACTCGTATTCCAGGGGATTGCCCGTTCGGTCGTAGATGGGTTCTCCTTCTGGACCGTAAACGTATGAGAAGTGGTAACAGTCGATAAAACGGGGGTCTATATCGTCAGGATAGCCAAACGTCTGCAGTGTCTTGAGCGTAGCGCAAGGACCGTTCTCGCCATTATATCCGTAGGCCGCAGCATGACGGTAGTGCAGGGAACGGGTAATGTTCTGTTGTTGGTTGGAGAAGAGGTTCTTGTCCATCGGAATCGTGAAGATATTTTCCTTTGAGTTCTGGTTATAGACCAGAAAGTTAGAACTATAGATAGGCTCAAGGCTATAATCCATGTATTCCAGTTCGTCGCAAAAACTGATGCATTCGTCCCATCGAGGCACACCCGTATATACCTCCGACTCCAGCATCAGCTTAGCCAGAATGAAGAATGCTACGGGTTGTGTGATGCGTCCGTAGTAGTCGCCCTCACGGGTGCTGTTTTCGTCAGACA
>CACZRQ010000240.1 GCA_902783615.1 uncultured Bacteroidales bacterium
GACCACTTAATGACCACTTTTCAATAAAGAGTCAGTATCTATTGTTTCTAAAAACCCCATGATATCATCAATAAATCTCGAAATGCTTTAAACGGCTCCCTTAAGGAACATATTGACCATTCACCTGTCATGAAGCCCAATCTCGACCTCTTTTTTACTTAATTTCCTACTGTTTGACAGGGTTGGCACTCATTATTTATCGTTAAAGACTTGTTTCTTTGCTTTGGGATGACTATCTTTGTACAGTTAAATGATTTAATACTATGGCAGCAGATAATAAGAACAAGCGTGTCGTGAAGATTGAAATTTCGATGGCTGCATAATTAGAAAACTACATAAGTGGTCAAGATGGTCATGGTCAAAATGGTCAAAATCGATTTTGAATTAGCTAAGATGTTTTTTTAGATAGAACCAAGAACCTCTTCCAGCTGTTGCCATGTAATCAAAAGAATCATTTTTGAATTAAATTACAGAATCAGCCCTCTAATAATCAGTGTATAACGTTTATAATATACTTTATTATAAGGAATGTTTCTGGGAATCTTGCCCAATTCAAAATAATGGTTGTATCTTTGAGCCGTGAAACAAAGAATGCGATGAGTTCATTGGATAATAATAACACTTAAAGCAAATGAATATGCGATAAAGATTGGAATAATCACTTTTCAACATTTTTTAATCAATAAATGTTTTAGATATTCATTATTTGTTTTTATCTTTGCATGTTAATAAGTAGAACAATAAAAACAATAAAAATATGATGAAGTTTATCGTTTCAAGCTCTGACTTGAATGGCCATTTGCAGGCCATCAGCCGCGTCATTAACGCGAAAAACACACTCCCCATTCTCGACAGTTTCATGTTTGAGTTGCGTGACGGAACCCTTTATATTACAGGCTCTGACGGGGAGACGACAATGACTACCCAGGTGGAGGTGACCGAAAGTGCCAAGGACGGCAAGCTGGCCATCACCGCCAAGACTCTGCTGGATGCCCTGCGTGAGGGTCCCGATCAGTCGCTCACATTCGAGGTGAACGAAGAGACAATGGAGGTGACTGTGAGCTACTTGAATGGTCACTACAGTTTGATGGGACAGAATGCCGATGTGTATCCAATGCCACTTGGCTTGGGCGATAACGCTACTCAGGTGACGATTCCTGCTAATGTGCTGCAGAAAGCCATTGGGTGCACCCTGTTTGCTACAGCCAGCGATGAGCTGAGACCTGTGATGAACGGTATCTATTTCGATATTACCGAGCAGGACATTACCTTTGTGGCGAGCGATGGTCACAAGCTGGTGCGCTACCGTTCGACTGCTGCCCATGCTGATGAGCAGGCTTCATTCATCCTGCCCAAGAAACCTGCAGGCTTGGTTAAGAATCTGCTGACCAAGGAGGAAAACGATGTGAAGGTGGCTTTCAATGAACGCAACTGCGTGATAACCGTGAACGACTTCCGTGTGATTTGCCGACTGATTGAGGGTAAGTATCCTAACTACGGCAATGTGATTCCGCAGAATAACCCATATATACTGACTGTTGATCGCCAAACGGCCATCAGCTCCATCCGCCGTGTGTCGATCTTCTCGTCGCAGGCCAGCAGCTTGATTAAGTTGGCGGTGGCGGAAAACAAACTGACGCTCTCTGCACAGGATATCGATTTCTCTACTTCTGCTCAGGAAACGATTGATTGCCAGTATGAAGGTGCTCCCATGAGCATTGGCTTCAAATCGTCGTTCTTGCTGGAGATTCTGAATAACATCGATTCTGAGATGGTGACCTTTGCTTTGGCCGATTTCGCCAGGGCTGGTGTGATTGAGCCTGTGACTCAAGAAGAGACCGAGAACCTGCTGATGCTGCTGATGCCAATGATGCTGAATGAATAATAATTATGAATCTGAAATTAACTTCTCCCATTGTCTTCTTTGATTTAGAGACAACGGGCACCGATATCAACAAAGACCGCATCGTGGAGATTTGTTACCTCAAGGTGTGGCCAAACGGCAATGAAGATGCGCACACCATGCGCATTAATCCTGAGATGCACATTCCAGAAGAGGCTTCGAATGTGCATGGCATCTATGATGACGATGTGAAGGACAGTCCGAAGTTTAAGGATGTGGCGAAGAACATAGCCAAGGATTTCGAGGGTTGCGACATTGCAGGCTTCAACTCCAACCGCTTCGATGTGCCCCTGCTGGCTGAGGAATTTCTGCGTGCCGGCGTGAACATCGACCTGGCTCGCCATCGCTTCATCGATGTGCAGGTGATTTATCACAAGAAAGAGCAGCGCACCCTTTCTGCCGCCTATCAGTTCTATTGCGGCAAGAACCTGGAAGATGCCCATACGGCTTTGGCCGACACACGTGCCACATACGAGGTGCTGAAGGCTCAGCTTGACAAATATCCTGATTTGCAGAATGATGTGAAGTTCCTGTCGGATTATTCATCGTTCAGCAAGAATGTGGATTTCGCGGGTCGCATGGTGTATAACGACAAGGGTGAGGAAATGTTCAACTTTGGCAAGTACAAGGGCCAGTTGGTGAAGGATGTGCTGGCCAAGGATCCCAGCTATTATGCTTGGATGATGAACAGCGATTTCACCTTGAATACCAAAGCTGCATTGACTCGCATCCGTGTGCGTGAAATGATGAATAAATGATTCGTTCCCTTCATATACAGAACTATGCATTGATAGATGAGCTCGACATCACGTTCGAGTCGGGCTTCTCTGTGATTACTGGCGAGACTGGTGCCGGCAAATCGATTATGCTGGGTGCCTTGGCCTTGCTGTTGGGACAAAGAGCCGATAGCAAAGCCATTCGCCAAGGAGCCACGAAATGTGTGATTGAGGCACAATTCGATATCTCCCGCATGCCTCTGCAAATGTTCTTCAAACAGCATGAGATTGACTACGACAGCGATTGCATTCTGCGTCGCGAGGTCTATGCCTCTGGCAAGAGTCGTGCGTTCATCAACGATACTCCTGTACAACTCAGCTTGATGAAGGAGTTGGGCGACAGGTTGATAGACATCCATTCGCAGCATCAGAACCTGATGCTCGACAATGAGGGCTTTCAGCTGGATGTGCTTGACATCCTGTCTCATCATGATAACGACTTGATGCAGTACAAGGAGCTTTTCCAAAAATGGACAAGTGCCAAGAAGAGTTTGCAACAGTTGATAGAGGATGCTGAACGCAATAAAGCCGATGAGGATTATGTGCGCTTCCAGCTGAATCAGTTGCAGGAGGCACACCTACAGGAAGATGAGCAGGAAGCTCTGGAGCAGGAGGCCGAGATGCTGAGTCATGCCGAGGACATCAAGTCAGCTTTGTATCAGTCATCGCAGATGCTGGATGGCGATGGACAGAGCCTGATTCAAGCCTTGAAGGATTGTCGCTCCACATTGCAGGGCATTAGCAAGGTTTATCCCGCTGCTGCTGAATTGGCTGAGCGATTGGATTCGTCCTACATCGAGCTGAAAGACATTGCCGATGAGCTGGCCACCCAGGAAGAAAGGGTGGAATTCAATCCGCAGAGGCTCGACGAGGTGAACGACAGGCTGAACACCATCTACACCCTGCAGAAGAAGCATCATGTGGATACAGTGCCGCAGTTGCTTGAAATACAGGCTGGTTATGCCAAAAGGATAGAGAACATCACTTCGTCGGACGATCAGATAAACGAGATGCGGAAGCAATGCGACAAACTCCATGGATTGGTGCTGGAGTTGGCAGGCAAACTCTCTAAGAAACGTGTTGAGGCCGCCAAGCAGGTGGAAAGAATCATGGAGCAGAATCTGATTCCGTTGGGCATGCCTAATGTGCGTTTTAAGGTGGAGGTGGAGCATTGTCAAGAGCCAGATAAGAATGGCATTGATGTGGTGAGATTCCTGTTCAGTGCCAATAAGAATGGTGTTTTGCAAGACATCGCCTCTGTGGCGTCAGGTGGCGAGGTGTCGAGAGTGATGCTGTCGATCAAGAAGATGTTGGCTGGAGAAGCCCGTTTCCCTACCATCATCTTCGATGAGATAGACACGGGTGTTTCTGGCGAGATTGCAGCCCGCATGGCCAATATGATGCAATATATGGCTGTTGGAGGGTATGATGAGGACTTGCTGCAAGGTGGGCGACAGGTGATCAGCATCACCCATCTGCCTCAGATTGCTGCTAAGGGACAGGTGCACTATAAGGTTTATAAGAAAGATAATGAGCACGAAACGGTGAGTCACATTCGCCGACTGACTCCAGAAGAGCGTGTGGAGGAGATTGCCCACATGCTGAGTGGCGATGTGGTGACCGAGGCTGCTTTGCAGAATGCGAAAGAGTTGTTGAAAAAATAAATGTTGAAAATGAAAAAGAGTATTAAGATTGTGTTGGCATTGGCTTTGTTAATCGTCAATTGTCAATGGTCAATTGTCAATGGACAATCGCCCAAGTGGGCCGATAAAGCACGTCAGGCTGTGTTTTCTGTGGTAACATACGGTGCCGATGGCAAGATGCTGGGCACAGGCAATGGTTTCTTTGTGAGCGAGGATGGTGTGGCACTGTCGGACTATGCCCAGTTCAAGGGAGCCACTCGTGCTGAGATCATCAAGGCCGACGGCAAGCGATTGCAGGTGCTGGAGATTATGGGTGCCAACGAGATGTACGATGTGCTGAAGTTCAAGGTGGAGATGAAAGGGGAGAAAGCTGCTGCCCTCACGGTAGCCACTAATGCCCCAGCCACTGGCAGCACGGTGTATCTGTTGCCTTATTCCACCCAGAAGAATACGGCCTTGACACCTGGCAAGGTGAAGGAATCGTCGAAAGTGTCAGGCACTTATCAGTATTATACTTTGGAGCTCCCGCTACAGGACAAGATGGTGAGCTGTCCGCTGATGGATGCCAATGGTCAGGTGTTTGCCTTGGCTCAGCAGACCTCGGATGATACAGATAAGAGCACTTGCTATGCTATGGATGCCCGTTATGCGATGGCACAGGAAATCAATGCTTTGTCGCTGAACGATGGTTCGTTGTCGAGCATCGGCATCAAGAAAGCTTTGCCTGACGATGAAGAACAGGCATTGGTGACCCTCTATATGGCATCGACCACCACCAAC
>CACZRQ010000241.1 GCA_902783615.1 uncultured Bacteroidales bacterium
ATGCAGCTGGGAAATGTCGAAGTGGCTGAAAACAGTTTCAGTCAGGCTTACATCGCTCTGAAGCAGTTGGCTAATTCTTGTCCTAACTATGACAATCTGCACACCTACGCCCGTGTGTCGTACAACATCTTGGATGCCTACACCAGTACGGGTCAGTTGGATAAGGCCAGTGCATGGGTCCCATCGACGGAGGAGGCTGTGCTGGAGTTTGTCTCATCCCCTGAATGTCCAGAGGATGAAAAGGTAGATTATCTGGGTGGTCTCACCATGCAGAAAGCCTTGATTTATGTGCAGACAGACCGTCGTGAGGAGGCTGATGCGCTCTACGATGATGTGTTGGAATCAGATTATGCTGAGACGGCGCTGGGTGTTTTGGAACGTTGCAGCTATTTGGAGAAAGCGGGTCGTTATGATGACATCACAGAGATGATGTCGCTCATCGACTCGGTGGCTGCCACTTGGGGCACTCCTGCCACGTTTGCCCATCTGGAGAAGTATCGCAAGAATTAATAAAAAATATAACACAAATCAACAAGATGAAAGAATTAGTTCTGAAGTATGGCTGTAACCCCAATCAGAAGCCATCACGTGTGTATATGGAGGAGGGTGAACTTCCTATCGAAGTACTCAACGGTCGTCCTGGTTACATCAACCTGCTTGACGCATTCAACAGCTGGCAGTTGGTGAAGGAACTGAAGGCTGCCACTGGTATGCCCTCAGCTGCATCGTTCAAACATGTGAGCCCTGCAGGAGCTGCAGTAGGTGCTCCCCTGAGCGACACGCTGAAGAAGATTTACTTTGTAGATGACGTGAAGATTCCACTCACACCTATCGCCACCGCTTATGCTCGTGCTCGTGGGGCAGACCGTATGTCTTCGTTTGGCGATTTCATTGCGCTGTCCGATACCTGCGACGAAGCCACAGCCACTCTCATCAAGCGTGAGGTGAGTGACGGCATCATCGCTCCAGACTATACACCTGAGGCTTTGGAAATTCTGAAAGCCAAGCGCAACGGCACCTATTGTGTTATCAAGATGGATCCAAACTATACGCCTGCTCCTATCGAGCGCAAGCAGGTGTTTGGCATCACTTTCGAGCAGGGTCGCAACGAGATTGACCTGACGGGCAACAACCTCTTTGAGAACATCCCTACAGACAACAAAGACATTCCTGCTGATGCGAAGCGTGACCTGAAGATAGCACTCATCACCTTGAAATATACGCAGTCAAACTCTGTTTGCTATGTGAAGGATGGTCAGGCCATCGGCATCGGTGCTGGTCAGCAGAGTCGTATCCATTGCACACGTTTGGCTGGTAACAAGGCCGACATCTGGTGGTTGCGTCAGTGTCCAAAAGTATTGGCTTTGCCTTTCAAGAGCGACATCCGTCGTGCTGACCGTGATAACACCATCGATGTATATATCGGTGACGAATATGAGGATGTGCTTCGTGAGGGTACTTGGCAGAACTTCTTCACAGAGAAGCCTGAGCCACTTACCACAGCAGAGAAGAAGGAATGGCTGGCGAAGAACACCAATGTATGTCTCGGCTCGGATGCTTTCTTCCCCTTCGGTGACAACATCGAGCGTGCCCACAAGAGTGGTGTGCAGTACATCGCTCAGGCAGGTGGCTCTGTGCGTGATGACAATGTCATCGAGACCTGCAACAAATATGGCATCGCTATGGCATTCACAGGCATTCGCCTCTTCCACCATTAATCTATGGCATCAGACAACGAAATCCAATATGCCATCATGAATGGCATCAACTTCGGCAAGGCAAAAAGCGAGAAGAAGGACGACGCCAACAAGGTGAAGACAAAGGCTCGCAAGAAAGCCTATCAGACAGGTTCCCACAAATCGGGCGCGGCGAAGCATAAGGCGGAGATACGTCTGCGGGTGAAGAACCGTGCCTCTCAACGGAAAGGATAAATGACCGTGCGTGGGTGCATCCTTCTGTGTTTACTGCTCAGCATCATTGCGTGTGACCATTCAAGGTCGAGCAATACTGCTGGGCAGTCTCCGTATGCAACCCGCAACACAAAAGGCAATCCCCATTTTGACCTGCCCGACATTCAGCAAAACGGTGAACTCATCGTCTTGACACTGTATGGCCCAGAAAGTTACTTCGAGTTTCGTGGCGAAGACTTTGGCGTGCAGTTCATGATAGCCCGTGAATATGCTAAGAGCATTGGTGCCAGCATCAGAGTGGAAATGGCTCGAAATCAGCAAGAACTGTTTCAGAAAGTCATGAATGGAGAGGGCGATTTCATCGCTTTCCAGATGGATTGTGCCGACTCGCTCAACACACGTCTCGACTTTGTGGGCGAGAGGGAATTGGCTACCTTTATGGACAGCCTGTCGCAACAGCGCAAGGATGCTTCGCTCCGTTCACGTCAGCATGCGGCTTGGGCTGTCAGGAAGGATTCGCCACTCTTGTCAGCTTCGTTGTCACAATGGATGCAGCGACATCAGCAGGACTTCTTTGCCTATACGACCATCCGCATTAAGTCGAGTGGGGGACGTACTTACACACCTCGCCGCCAAGTGTTCTCGCCTATCTTAGATGCTTCAAGGGGACAAATCTCGCTCTATGATGACCTCTTCAAGCAGTATTCGCTCCAATGTGGATGGGATTGGCGACTGATGGCTGCACAGGCTTATCAGGAATCAACATTCGACCCCCAAGCCGTTTCGCACATGGGTGCTATGGGTTTGATGCAATTGATGCCAGGAACGGCTCGCGATGTGGGTGTCTCGCAGTCTGAAGTATTTGAACCTGCCAGCAATGTGCGTGGTGCCACGAAGCTCATCAATCAACTCAACACCCGCTATTCGTTCATCACCGATGCCGACGAACGTCTCAATTTCATCTTGGCTGCCTACAATGCTGGCCCAGGGCATCTGGACGATGCACGTGCCTTGGCGAAGAAATATGGCAAGAACCCCGATGTCTGGCTGGGCAATGTCGATGCTTTTGTGTTAAGAATGAGTGAGTCCGACTACTACAATCAGCCCGAGGTGAAGCACGGCTATTTCCGAGGTAGTGAAACCTATGACTATGTGAACAGCATCCGTACTCGTTGGGGCGAATACAAAAAGAAAATCAAACGCTAACCCAAATTTCAATCTTTCAATTCTCCAATTCTCTATGAAACTTCCGCATCCGCTTGTTGCTCTTATCCCCATCCTTGTGCTGATAGGTATGTTAAGCATGGTGATATACCTCTTCGGCAGCGACTCCCTGAGTGGTGGCAGTCAGATTGCCCTCATCATGGGGACAGCTGTCTGTGTAGCCATCTCCATGATGGTTTATCGGGTTCCTTGGAAGGCGTTCGAACAGCGCATCACGAAGACGATTGGCGATGTGGCCATCACGTTGCTCATTCTGTTGGCTGTGGGTATGCTCTCTGGGGCTTGGATGATTAGCGGTGTGGTGCCTACCTTAATATATTATGGTGTACAAATCATGTCGCCTCAGTTCTTCTTGGTGAGTGCTTGCATCATTTGCGCTCTTGTTTCTTTGCTTTCTGGCAGTTCGTGGACAACGGTAGCGACGATTGGTGTGGCGCTCTTGGGCATCAGCGAGGCCTTGGGTATCAGTACGGCTTGGACGGCAGGTGCCATTATTTCAGGGGCTTACTTTGGCGACAAGATGTCACCTCTCAGCGACACCACTATCTTGGCTTCGTCCATTACAGGCACAGACCTCTTTGTGCATATCCGTTACATGATGTACACTACCGTACCCACCTTCTTGATTACGCTCACCATCTTTCTCATTGCAGGATTCGGCAATGGTGAAGGTACTGAGTTACATGTGGCTGAATATACGGAGGGATTGGCGAACACCTTTAACATCTCGCTTTGGACACTCTTGGTTCCTCTGTTGACAGGAATTCTGATTTCTCGTAGGATTCCATCTGTCATCACCTTGTTCGCCTCGGCCCTTATGGCTGGTATCATGGCGCTCATCTTGCAGCCTCACATTCTTTGTCAGATAGCCGATACAGAAGGGCTTTCTATTTCCATGTCGTTGGTGAAGGGCTTAGCAATCACATATTATGGTGCTACATCTGTCGATACAGGTAGTGCTGCTCTCAACGACCTTATCTCTACAGGTGGAATGGCTGGTATGCTCAACACCATTTGGCTCATCCTCTGTGCCATGTGCTTTGGTGCGGCAATGGTGGCCAGTCGTATGATTGAGAGCATCACACGGGTCATCATCCGTTTTGCCAAGAGCCGATTCAGCCTCGTCTCTACAACAGTGGGAACGGGTCTCTTC
>CACZRQ010000242.1 GCA_902783615.1 uncultured Bacteroidales bacterium
AACAAACTCTCCCCCTTAGCAAGGGGGAGTACCTCCCCTTTGGGGAGGGGAGGGAGTATGTAATTACTTAGCATCAATTTCTTTCAGCAACTCATCTACAGCCGCTTTAAGCTGAGAGTCCATGCCTTTCACAATGGTATCAGGAGCATTGGCCACCAGAATGTCGGGTTCCAGCTGACTGTTCTCCAGCCAAGTGCCCTGCTCTGTGCGGTAACCAATTACTGGCACACCAAACACCAAAGTAGGATCCTGCAGGGTTTCCCACATCACACTGCTCATGGTGCCAGGCACAGGCATACCCACCAGCTTGCCTATCTTCTCGTGCTGATAGACCCAAGGAGTGCCGTGGGCGTTGCTATAGTTGGCTTCGCACTGAATCATGATGCTGGGCTTGTTCCAACGGCGACTTGGCATATCGCAGGCCTCTTCGCCACGAATCACCTGGGTAAGGTACTTGCTGCCGCTGAAAAGAATTTGGATGTCTTCATGCAAGCGGCCACCACCATTGAAACGGGTGTCGATCACGATGCCTTCCTTCTGGTTGAACTTACCGAGGATGTCGGAATAGATGGTGCGGTAGCTGGCATCACCCATCGACTCGATGTGCACATAGCCCAGGCGACCGTTCGACCATTTCTCCACATCGGCTGCACGCTGCTTCACCCAACGCTTGTAGAGCAAAGCTGTCAAGGCCGACTGCTGGATGGGCAGTACCACTTCATCCCAACGCTCCTTGGTCTGTGGGTTGTAGAGCGAAACCAAGGTCTTTTTGCGGGCCTTGCCATTGAGCAGGTTATTATAGTTGGTGTTCTCATCGATGACGATGCCGTCGATTTTCTCGACAATCACGCCAGCCTTCACCTTCGAATTGGCATGGTCGAACGGACCGTTCTCCACCACCTCGTCCACCTTCAGACCTTTGTCGGTGTAAGTCCAGTCGTACAGCAGACCCAGTGTAGCTGTCTGTTCTCCACCTAAGTTAGGAGAGTATCGGCCACCGCTGTGCGACACATTCAGTTCGCCCAACCATTCGCTCAAGAGTTCTTGGAAATCGTAGTTGTTGCTGATGTGAGGCAGGAACTTACGATAGGCAGTGGTCATCTTCTCCCAATCGGCAAAAGCGATTTTCGGGTCGAAGAGTCTCACTTTCACCTGCTGATACACACGGTTGAACATATACTCACGCTCGGCAGCATGGTCGAGCTTCATCTCGGCACTGTAGCTGATAGGTGTCAGCTTGTCGCCCTTGGGGTCGAGCTTCTGCATCTTACTGCCTAAGATAAAGATGTTTTTGCCCTCGTCGTCCATCTGCATGGAACCAGGACCAGCGCCTTTGCTCACCAGCTTAGTTTCATGTTTGCGCATATCCATCTTCCACAGGTCGTAGCCACCCTCGAATGAAGCGAAGTAATACAGATTCTCGCCATCCTTGTCAATCATCATGCTGTTCATGTTGGATGAGTTAGGAGTGACACGCACGATGCGGTCTTCTATGCCCTTCAGTTCCACGTTGATAGGCTTTACCTCTTTCTTATCGTCTTTCTTGTCGGCATCCTTCTTGTCTTTCGACTCATCCTTGGCTTCAGCCTTTTTCTGCTCTTTCTCTAATTCCTTTTGCAATTCATAGTCTTCTTTGCTCAGACGATACTTGTCGTAGGCATCCTGGTTCACAAACACCATCATGGCATCGTCTTGTGAACCCCAGGAAGCATGACTGCGCATACCATAGCGGTTGCTCTGGAAGAGGATGGCGTTGCCATCCATCACCCACATGGGATTGCCGTCGATGTAGCCACTGTTGGTGATGTTGGTGATGGCTCCACCGTTGGCACTCACCAAGCCAATGTCGGCGTATGGGTCGCGCTTGTTGCCGATGAATTCGATGGCAAACCACTTGCCATCAGGCGACCAGTCGTAGGTGAAACCACCCGAGGTGTCGGGCCACTTAGATCCATCTGTCACAGTGCGAACCTTCTTGCTGTCCAGATTCATCACCTTCAGCTGTCGGCGGTTCTCAATGAATGCCAATTCCTTACCATCAGGAGAGAAGGTGGGGTAGGTGCGTTCGATACCATCGTTGCCAGGGAAGAGCGCTTTTTCGTCGATGACGGTAGCATTGGCGAAGTTGGGGTCTTCCTTGCGGGAAATCTTGGCCTCATACAGATTCCAGTGTCCATCGCGCTCGCTCACATAAACCAGTGTGCGGTTGTCCTTGCCAAACACCGGACTCGTTTCGTTAGCGGCTGTATGGGTAATCTGCTTGGTGGTGTTGTATTCCACTGAGGTAACGAAAATTTCGCCTCTCACGGCAAAGACCACTTCCTTGCCATCGGGAGAAATGGATGCCGAGCGTGCACCGCTGCTATATCTCAGGTCTTCAGGTAGGTTTTCATCGTCACGAGTCAGCGTGATGGCCACCTTCTGTGCCTTGCCTGTGGGCTGTTGGGTATAGATCTCACCATCGTAGGCATAGCACAATGTGTTGTTGCTGGCCACAGAGAGGAAGCGAACAGGGTGATCCTTAAAAGAAGTGATTTGCTGGGCATTCTGCGCATCACCCAAGGTGAACGAATAGACGTTGAACGAGCCACGATTGCGCTCACTCAAGAAATAAACGGTCTTGCCATCAGGAGCAATGACGGGGTTTCGATCCTCACCTGCCCGATTGGTCAGGTTGGTGTGCTTGCCCGTTTTCACATCGTATTGCCAAATGTCTCTCGACACAGATGAAATCTGGTGCTTACGCCACTGATCCTCAAAGCCCTTCTGGTCTTGATAGAGGAACATGTTGCCGTCTTTGCTGAAGTTCACCATCTCGGCTGGAGTGCCCAATACTTGGGTGGTTCTTCCTCCTGCGGCTGGCACCCTATACAACTCAGTCATCTGAGCACGTGGGAACATGGCACTGGAGGCAGGGTCTTGGATGGTGGCAGAGAACAGCACATACTTTCCATCAGGACTGAATGTCCAAGGTGTCTCAGCGGCAGAGTTGGTGGTGAGGCACTTGGCTGAACCGCCATCGGCGGGCATCACGTAGATGTCGAAGTTGCCGTTGCGATCGCTGGCGAAGGCAACTTGCTTGCCATCGGGCGACCAGATGGGATTACACTCGTAAGAATCCTGAGTGGTGAGCTGGATGGCTGTTCCACCTTGCGAACTTACCTTATATATATCCCCTTTATAGCAGAACAGAATCTGCTGTCCATCGGGTGAAATCTGAACATCGCGCAGCCACATGGGGGTGACGGCCATGCTGCTCAGAGAGAGGATGGCTGAAGCCATCAGTGTAAAGATTTTCTTCATAATAGTGACTTTATTGTTGTTTTCGTGCCGTAAAGGTAGTGTATTTTAGTGGTTTTTGAAAAATATTTCGAAAATATTGGCATAAATCGAGAGAAAAGTGTATCTTTGCACCGCATTCCATAGGTTGATTCATAGTTTGGACTATGGTGTAATGGTAGCACAACAGGTTTTGGTTCTGTTTGACTGAGTTCGAATCTCGGTAGTCCAACCTATAATA